>NZ_JAYKYV010000004.1:0-271368 GCF_035818535.1 Flagellimonas halotolerans
GCCCTTTTCTTCTTTTTGGTCTTCCTTTTCATTTTACTGTAAGAGACATAGCGCTTTTGCCATTTCAGATACTTGCTGCGGGGCACCGGCACCCTTACCTCTTTGCAGAGATGTCCCATAAGGTTATGGAGCCACTCCACGCTCTCCCATAACAGCTTGATGTTGGTGGGATAGCGCAGATAACTCTCATAACAAGTGGCATCCATCACCAAAGAGTGCTTGTCCGCGATGTGGGGCGACCAATGTTTGTAAAAAACCTCTTGTACCTTATCCTGGTCCAGTTTCTTGGCCAGCTCGCAGCGGATCTCGCTGATGGCCTTAAAGTTGGTAAGGCGGTCCCGGCCCAGATAGATGTCACAGAAAAACTGCCATTCCAGGTTCCCGTTCAGATGTTCCATTAAGCTACGGTCGGAATCCCCCGAATAGTGTTTCAAGAACATCAGGGCCAGTTTGCCCTTAGGGGAAAAGATGCAGGCAGGGCCCTTTTTGGATTCCTTGAGCCCAAAGGATCTCACCAGGTCATCCCAGGGAACCCCCCGATAGATCTTCCCCAGATCGCTCCTAAGGAAGCGATCGTAAAAGATGTCAAATTGTTCTGTTTGGGAAGAAAAAGAAAAGGTGTGCTGAAAATCGGATATTCTTCGTAATTTGTGCATACTTGAAGATTAAAAAAACCCCGTTTTTCGAGCTAGAGACTCATTTTCGGGGTTTTGTTATACCTAAATATACGAATTAATAATCTGATAATCAAATAATTACACTACTTCTGAACGTGCCTGGGGAGACCGGATAGGGGACATTTATATAAACACAAAAGTAACTGTAATAAAACCTGACCGCCTTTAGGCAAGTTTGCAGGCCTGCCGGCAAAGGCAGGATTTTAACCTTTAACTAGAAAATAAAATGAACCAACAACCCTTACCCGGGGCAAGCACCGTGTTGACAATGGGGATTCTCTCCATTGTCGGCACCTTGTTTTGCTGTGGCCCATTTGGTGCTATATTTAGCATCATAGGATTGGTGAAAGCCAAGACTGCCAACCAATTGTACCAACAAAACCCAGAAAATTATACCGATTACAGCAATGTAAAAACGGGTAAAATCCTTTCCTATATTGGATTGGCTTTGTCAATTATCTCCTTGGTATTCGTAATTCTTTACTTTGGATTTATTGTAGCGGCAATTACTACAGGTGAGTTAAGTGGCGAATTTTAATTCGCCACCTCACTTATAAATTTTAGACGATACAAGCGGAGCTCCTCATCTTCGTAATCACCTTCAAACTCTTCAATGGCGGCAGAAATAGAGTCTGTTTCTGCTTCCAAGAAGTAATCGTGGATTTCTTCTTGTTGGTCCTCGTCCAAGATTTCATCTATCCAGTAGCCAATGTTCAACTTGGTGCCGCTGAACACGATTTGTTCCATTTCTTTAATAAGTTCCGGTAGTTCCAATCCCTTGGCAGAGGCGATATCGTCCAACGGCAGTTTTCTGTCCACACTTTGAATTACATAAAGTTTAAGTCCAGAATTCGCCCCGGTACTTTTTACTACAAGATCATCGGGCCTGGTAATATCATTTTCATCCACATATTTGGAAATCAGCTCCACAAAGGCTTTCCCATATTTTTTTGCTTTCCCCTCACCAACCCCTTGGATATTTATCAATTCTTCCATGGTTACGGGGTACTTTAGCGACATGTCCTCCAAAGATGGGTCTTGGAAAACTACAAACGGTGGCACATCCCGTTTTTGTGCCTCTTTTTTTCGGAGGTCACGGAGTAGTTTCAATAAATGGTCATCCGCAACAGCCCCATTGGATTTCTGGGCCGTAACAATATTTCCGGTATCTTCTTTGGAGTAGACATGATCCTTCGTCATCATAAATGATTCTGGATTTTCCAAGTACTTTTCACCCAATTTGGTTAAATGGAGAATCCCATATCGTTCAATTTCCTTTTTCAGAAGCCCAGCAACCAAAACCTGCCTGGTCAAGGCCATCCAAAATTCCTTGTCATTGTCACTACCTATTCCAAAAAAGCTTTTTTCATCGGTTTTATGCGAGGATATCATGGCATTGGTTTTGCCAATCAAAACCTTGACAATTTCTTTGGTCTTGAACTTTTCTTTGGTATCCCTAACCACACTTAAAAGTTTAATAACCTGCTCCTTGGCCTCCTCCTTCGGTTTGGGATTTCTGGCATTATCGTCCATATCGGCCCCGTCCCCGTTCTCTTCATCAAAATCTTCACCGAAATAATGTAGAATAAATTTTCTACGGGACATGGATGTCTCGGCATAGGCTACAATTTCTTGCAACAGCGCATTACCGATCTCTTGTTCGGCCACGGGTTTTCCTGACATAAATTTTTCCAGCTTTTCCACATCTTTATAGGCGTAATAGGCCAAACAATGTCCCTCGCCGCCATCTCTACCGGCACGTCCGGTTTCTTGGTAATAGCTTTCAATACTTTTGGGAATATCATGATGGATCACAAAACGCACATCCGGTTTGTCTATACCCATTCCGAATGCGATGGTGGCCACCACCACATCAACCTCTTCCATCAAGAACATGTCTTGATATTTGGAACGCGTCTTGGCATCGAAACCGGCATGATACGGAACTGCACTTACGCCGTTTACCTGAAGCACTTGGGCCAATTCCTCCACCCTTTTGCGGCTTAAACAATATATGATTCCGGATTTTCCTTGATTTTGCTTTACAAAACGAATAATATCGGCATCTACATCCTTGGTTTTTGGACGTACCTCATAAAACAAATTGGGCCGGTTAAACGATGCCTTGAAAACTTTGGCATCCGTCATACCCAAATTTTTGATGATATCCTCTTGCACTTTGGGTGTGGCCGTAGCGGTAAGACCTATAATAGGAATATTGTCCCCAAGTCTGTTTATAATGCCCCGTAGGTTTCGGTATTCCGGTCTAAAATCGTGCCCCCATTCCGATATACAATGGGCCTCGTCTACCGCAACAAAGGAAAGTTTCACATTTTTTAGGAAATCCACATTTTCCTCCTTGGTCAAGGATTCCGGGGCCACATAAAGCAATTTGGTAATACCGTTGGTAATATCTTCTTTAACCTGTTTTACCTCTGTTTTGGTCAGGGAAGAGTTCAACACATGTGCAATACCATGCTGTTCGGATATGCCGCGTATGGCATCGACTTGGTTTTTCATTAAGGCGATCAAAGGAGAAACAACAATTGCTGTTCCTTCTTTCATAATTGCCGGCAATTGATAGCATAGGGATTTTCCACCGCCTGTTGGCATGATCACAAAAGTGTCGTTGCCGCTAAGAATGTTCTGGATTACATCTTCCTGTAATCCTTTAAATTTTGAGAAACCAAAATATTTTTTGAGCGAGGAGTGCAAATCAGTGTTCATTAGGCTCATTTCCGCATTTTCAATTTGTTACAAGCAGCCTAAAAGGCAGTTGAAGCTTTTATTTTAAACCATTCAAATACAGATGAATCTATTCTCACTTCTAGAATAGTCTGTAAAAGATAGTTTGATTAGTTTTGTAATCTTAAATATAAGACATTCTTTTAGGAATACAATCAGTTAATCGGTTAATTACTTTGAACGACATTAAGTCAATTTTATCCATAGCCAAACGGACCCTTGAAATAGAGAGCAAGGCCGTAGCAAATTTGATCAGTCTGTTGGACGATCAATTTGCACATGCAGTAAAGTACATTTTGGAATCGGAAGGAAGGGTCATTGTTTCCGGAGTGGGCAAGAGCGCCATTGTAGCCAACAAAATTGTAGCGACATTGAACTCCACAGGAACCCCGGCCATATTTATGCATGCCGCGGATGCCATTCACGGCGATCTGGGCACCATTCAACAAAACGATGTGGTCATCTGTTTGTCACAAAGTGGGAACACTCCAGAGATCAAAGCTTTGCTTCCTTTAATCAAAGTAGGAAAGCACAAGCTTATCGGCATTACCGGGAACATGGATTCCGTATTGGCCAAACAGGCCGATTTTGTTCTGAACACCTATGTGGAAAAAGAGGCCTGCCCCAATAATTTGGCACCTACCACCAGTACTTCGGCCCAAATGTCCATGGGCGATGCACTTGCTATCAGTTTATTGGAGCTAAAGGGATTCAGCAGTTCCGATTTTGCCAAGTACCACCCTGGCGGTGCATTGGGAAAGAAGCTATATTTGCGCGTTGCAGACATTGTG
Organism: Flagellimonas halotolerans; assembly: GCF_035818535.1. Taxonomy (NCBI): domain Bacteria; kingdom Pseudomonadati; phylum Bacteroidota; class Flavobacteriia; order Flavobacteriales; family Flavobacteriaceae; genus Flagellimonas; species Flagellimonas halotolerans. Next base: position 4,214 of record NZ_JAYKYV010000004.1, read on the forward strand.
GTGAACAACCAAAAACCACAAGTTGACATTAACTCGGACATTAAAGAGGTTATCGTAGAAATATCCGAAAAAATGTTGGGCGTTACCGCTGTAATGGACAAGGACAAAGTAGTCGGCATTGTAACCGATGGAGATATCCGAAGAATGTTGAGCAAATACGATAATATAAATGGACTTACCGCAAGGGACATTATGACCTCCAATCCCAAAGCAATAGACGTGGATACTTTGGCCGTAAAGGCCCTAAAGCTATTGCAGGAAAAGAGCATATCCCAATTATTGGCCTTTGATGGCGACACCTATGTCGGAGTGGTCCACATCCATAACCTTATAAACGAGGGAATCCTATAATGGCTAAAAGAGAAAGAAAAAACCCGGATGAAATGTCCTTTTTGGATCATTTGGAAGAATTGCGTTGGCATTTGGTGCGCTCCACTTTGGCAGTTGTGATCATTGCCTGTTTTGCCTTTGTATTCAGGGGCTTTATTTTTGACACCATATTGTTCGGTCCCAAAAACATGGACTTTCCCACCTATCAGTTCTTTTGTAACATCGGAAAGTTCTTTGGGGTAGATTCCGAATTCTGTGGCGATTCAATGCCGTTTACCATTCAGAGTAGATTAATGGCAGGACAGTTCTCCGCACATATTTGGACTTCCATTTGGGCAGGGGTAATTTTAGGCTTCCCCTATATTTTGTATGAATTGTGGAGGTTTATCAGCCCTGGACTTTACGAGAACGAAAGAAAACATTCCAGGGGATTCATTATTACCGCCTCGGGATTGTTCTTTCTTGGCGTACTGTTTGGATATTATATCGTAGCTCCACTGTCCATCAACTTTTTAGGGTCGTACCAAGTCAGTAAAGAAGTATTGAACGAAATCGATCTTGCCTCCTATATCGGAACGGTAAGAGCTTCGGTCATCGCCTGTGGAATCATGTTTGAATTGCCAATCGTTATTTTCTTTTTGACCAAAGTGGGATTGGTAACCCCCGAAATCCTAAAGAAATACAGAAAAATAGCCTTGGTAATCATTTTGATTCTATCCGCAATCATTACACCTCCGGACATAACCAGTCAAATTATTGTGTGTATCCCTGTACTTATTTTGTATCAGGTGAGCATATTCATTTCCAAAATGGTAGTTAAAAACGAAGCGAAAAAAGAGAAAGCCAGAAATAATGCCAAATAAAGTAGAAGAGTTCAATGCCTATCGTGCCAAAATGAACGATAAGCTGCTCGCCGAAAACAACAAGCTCATAAAGCGTATTTTTAATCTGGACACCAACGCCTTTATGGAAGGTGCCTTGGATGTCAAAACCAAAGAATTATTGGGGTTGGTCGCCTCTGCGGTACTCCGTTGTGATGACTGTGTAAAGTACCATCTGGAAAGCTCCAAGGAAGCCGGTGCCAACAAAGAAGAGGTAATGGAAACCTTGGGCATTGCCACTTTAGTGGGCGGGACCATTGTAATACCCCATTTACGGCGCGCCTACGAGTATTGGGAGGATTTGGAGGAAACCGAAGCTTAAAAAAAACCAAAAGACCATACGGCAGAAAAAGAATATGTTTAGTTTTGGCAAATTCCTATGAAGCTACGCGCAGAAAATATAATGAAGGCCTACCGTGGCCGAAAAGTTGTTAAGGGCATATCCCTAGAAGTAAATCAAGGTGAAATTGTTGGGCTTTTGGGGCCCAACGGAGCGGGTAAAACCACTTCGTTCTATATGATTGTGGGCTTGATAAAACCCAACGGCGGAAATATTTACCTCGACGGCACCAACATTACCAGTTTCCCTATGTACAAAAGGGCACAGCACGGTATCGGTTATTTGGCGCAAGAAGCCTCGGTTTTCCGAAAACTGAGCATAGAGAAAAACATCCTCAGCGTTTTGCAGCTCACCAACTTGAGCAAAAAAGAGCAACACATGAAAATGGAGTCCCTAATTGATGAATTTGGCTTGGGACACATCCGTAAAAACCGTGGAGACTTACTTTCTGGTGGTGAACGCCGACGTACCGAAATTGCTCGTGCATTGGCCACCGACCCTAAATTTATTTTGTTGGATGAGCCTTTTGCCGGGGTAGACCCCGTAGCTGTGGAGGATATTCAGCGCATTGTGGCCCAGTTGAAGAACAAAAATATCGGTATTTTGATCACCGACCACAATGTACAGGAAACCTTGGCCATTACCGAACGCTCTTATCTAATGTTCGAAGGTGGTATTCTAAAAGCTGGGATTCCCGAAGAACTTGCTATGGATGAAATGGTGAGGAAAGTATACTTGGGCCAGAACTTTGAGCTACGGAAAAAGAAATTGGATTTCTAAAGCTACTTTTCCGAAGGCATCAACAAAGAGGCCAAAACATAAAAGAGAATTATCACAGGAATCGCTAAAAAGCGTAGTGTTAACAAGAGCACCAAACTTCCAATGATAAACAAATAACGGATCCCGTTGTCCTTAAAACTCCTGTTCTTAAACTTTAAAGCAAATAGTTTGATGGGCGAGTTCAACAAGTAAGAGCTCAAAAGGGTCAAAACCACCAAAAACCAGGGGTTAAGGATAATGTTGTTCAGCACCTCGTTGTTATGGTACAAGAGAATCATAGGCAGCGAGAGAATCAAAAGTGCATTGGCGGGTGTGGGCAATCCAACAAAAGAAGACACCTGATCTTCGTCCACATTGAATTTGGCCAATCGGTATGCCGAAGCCAGGGTAATTGCAAACCCAACAAAGGGCAACAAAGTAATCTCTGCATCATGGCCTATAAACCCAAGGTTCCATCCACCGCGTTCTGCCATGCTCAACAATTGAAACATAACCACTCCAGGTACCAGGCCACTTGTAATCACATCTGCCAAGGAATCAAGTTGTATCCCAATCTCACTTTGCACATTCAAAGCACGAGCCGCCAATCCATCAAAAAAATCAAAGAAAATCCCGATAAACACAAAAAGTGCGGCCCACTCCAAATGATTGAGTACTGCAAACACTGTGGCAATGCAGCCACTCAATACATTGAGCAAGGTTAAAAAATTGGGAATATAGGACTTCATACAACTAAGATTTCCGTAAAAATAATGGAAAAATTAAACTGTGGGCAAGGTATGGTAGACCGAGTCATTTTTATTCTGATATTTGCTCTGATAAAAATCAGAATGAGACGAAAGCTCCATCTTTTATTTGTTTGCTTCATCATCGGGAAATTCCTCTTTTCCCAAGTTCCCCAACTTAGGGACAATTCAAAAATAAGCCTCCTTACCTGTGCGGCCGGCGACGAACTTTATTCTGCCTTTGGACATAGTGCATTTCGGGTGCAGGACCCCGCCCTGGGCATTGATGTGGTCTATAATTATGGTACTTTCGACTTTAACCAACCTAATTTCTACCTGAATTTCACCAAGGGGAAAATGATTTATTCCCTTTCCCGTAGAAGTTTTGAAGCATTTCTGTACGAATACGAATTGGAGAAAAGATGGGTAAAAGAGCAAATTTTGGACCTTGATCTACAACAACGCAACCAGCTCCTCGCTTTTTTTGAAGAAAACTATCTGCCCGAAAACCGGGATTACCTATACGATCCTTTGCTGAACAACTGTTCCAGCATAACAGGTGATATTTTAAAAAATCACTTTGGTGACGCCATTGTTTTTGATGACTCCCATTTAGGGAAAAGATATACTTTCCGACAATTGGTGCGTCAGTTTTTGGATGTGAATACCTGGTCCATGTTTGGTATTGATTTGGCCTTTGGGTCGCCCGTAGATAGAAAGGCCACCGTACAAGAGCACATGTTTTTGCCCTACTACGCCATGGAGCAGTTTCGAAACACCACTTTAAACGAAAAACCATTGGTAAAGCGAGAACGCACAGTTTTGGATTACAATGAACACATCCCAAAAGGCTTTTTCCCGCTCTCCCCGTTGTTTTGGTTTATTTTACTGATGGCGTTTACCGGTATCATCACCTATTTTGATTACAAGTACAAAGCAAGAAGCCGTTGGTTTGACTTTTCCCTATTGTTCATAACTGGATTTGCAGGAACGTTCTTATTCCTACTTTGGGTAGCGGCAGATCATACCTCTACCCCATACAATTTCAACATTTTATGGGCATTACCCGTAAATATGATAGTTGCCTTTGTTGTAGTGTTTCAAGATAAAGTACCAAAATGGGCACCAAAATATTTATGGTCCGCCCTAGGGCTAATGGTCATCATGCTTTTGCTGTGGATAATTAAAGTACAGATTTTTTCTCCTGTGCTTATTCCGTTACTTTTGACCCTGGCCATCCGATACCTGTACATGATCAAGTATTCCAAATTATAAAGTTGGCCCACAAACAATACCCATGAACTTATTAACGGTCGAAAACATATCAAAATCGTATGGTGAGCTGGTGCTCTTCTCCGATATTTCTTTTGGAATCAATAAGGACCAAAAGATTGCTCTTATTGCCAAAAATGGAAGCGGGAAAACCTCAATCCTTAATATAATGTCCGGAAAGGACAGCTCGGAGACTGGCCAAGTAACTACACGAAAGGGTATAAAAATTTCATTTTTGGAGCAGGAACCCAATTTGAATCCAAACCTGACCATTGAAGAGACCATTTTTGCTACCGATAATGAAATCTTAAGGGTTATTGCCACTTACGAAAAGGCCGTGGAGAACCCAGATGATACCGAACAATACCAAAAAGCCTTCGAGGCCATGGAGCGACATAATGCCTGGGATTTTGAAACGCAATACAAACAAATCCTTTTTCAGTTACAGCTTTCCAAACTCGATGCCAAGGTAAGTACGCTTTCTGGGGGGCAAAAAAAACGCTTGGCCTTGGCCAATGCCCTACTCAACAAACCCGATTTGTTGATTCTGGATGAGCCCACCAACCATTTGGACCTTGAAATGATCGAATGGCTGGAAGCCTATTTTGCCAAGGAAAGCATCACTTTGTTTATGGTGACGCACGACCGCTATTTTTTGGACAGGGTGTGCAACGAAATTTTGGAACTGGACAACAACCAACTCTACACCTACAAGGGCAATTACTCCTATTATTTAAGCGAAAAAGAAGCCCGAATGGAACGTGAGGCCGTTGAACAGCAAAAATCCAAAATGCTGTACAAAAAGGAACTGGATTGGATGCGGAGACAACCCAAGGCCCGTACCACAAAATCCAAATCCCGTATTGATGATTTTGCCGAAATAAAAGCACGTGCCCACCAACGTCGCCAAGAGCACGAGGTGCAATTGGAACTGAACATGGAACGCTTGGGAAGCAAGATTTTGGAATTGCACAATGTTTCAAAATCCTATGGGGATAAAACCATATTGGATAAGTTCGATTACAACTTCACCAAAGGTGAACGAATCGGAATCATCGGAAAAAACGGAACAGGGAAATCCACTTTTTTGAATATCCTCACACAACAGGAAGATATTGAAGGAGGAAAAGTGGTGATTGGCGATACCGTAAAATTCGGGTACTACACCCAAAAGGGAATTCCTGTCAAGGAGGGCCAAAAAGTAATTGATGTTATTCGAGAGTACGGAGATTACATTCCATTAAAAAAAGGACGTCAAATTTCTGCGCAACAATTATTGGAGCGTTTTCTTTTTGACCGTAAAAAACAGTATGATTTTGTTGAAAAACTAAGTGGCGGCGAACGGAAACGCTTGTATTTGTGCACCGTACTGATTCAAAATCCAAACTTTTTGATTTTGGATGAGCCCACCAACGATCTGGACATTGTTACCTTGAACGTACTGGAAAGTTTCTTGTTGGATTTTCCAGGATGTTTGATCGTGGTCTCTCACGACCGCTATTTTATGGACAAAATTGTGGACCATTTGTTCGTGTTCAGAGGAGAAGGGGTTGTGGAGGACTTTCCGGGCAACTACTCCGATTACAGGGTTTACGAGAATAGCAAAGTACTTGAGGAAAGGGAAAACAAGACCACTTCTTCAGAAAAAACCGAAAATAATTGGAGGGACACCAGTGGAGGCAAACTTTCCTATGCGGAGCAGAAGGAATACAAGCAACTGGAAAAGGACATCCAAAAACTGGAAGAGAAAAAAGGAGTGCTCCAAAATAAATTTACCGACCCCGAACTGGATGGGGATGAAATTGCCGGCCTGTCCATTGAACTAAAAGAAATTACGGACGCCATTGAGGAAAAAACAGAACGCTGGTTCGAGCTTTCTTCCATTATAGAAGGATAAATTGTCCCCCTTGAGGGGCTTCAGGGGTGTAATCGCAATGATTTTTAAAATACTATCATACCTAAAGTTTCTGGTTAAATCCACCAATCAACACGGGGTCCACTCCCCTTTTGTGTTCAGTTATGTGACCCAATGCCTCTATTCCAAAAAAAGGCTTCACAAGAACAAAAGCATCAATGTGTTACTCAAGACCATTGCTTATTTCAATTTTGATAGTATTTCGGTAAATAATAGATCCTTCAGGGAATTGGTAAAACAAAATTTTCCTGAGGTACAGTTTGATAAAAACACTGTTGACCTCCTTTTTATGAATGAATTGAGTACTTCCAGCTTTGAAAAATTACGTTCCGAAGGAAAATTGCACAACAACAGCCTAATTTTAGTGGATTCAATTTATGTTAGCCATCAAAATTTGGAACAATGGAACCAGTTGATTGCCTTACCAGGGATTACGGTAAGTATTGATATGTATTATTGCGGACTTATTTCCATCAGAAGGGAGCAGGTAAAGGAACATTTCACGATTCGGATTTAAAACGGTAATTTTAGGTTATGGAAAATATAGCATCAGATAACACCATTTGGTATGTATTGGCCGTTTTGGGGCTCATTTATTTAATTATCCTGTTCAGAAACAGAAAAGCAACGAAACGCAGGAAGTCCCGAAGGTTTATGGAAGGTAAAAGACAACACGATAAAAACAAAGAGCAATGAGCAATAATCATTATGCAATTAACAATAACATTCCAAAATCTTATAAACAGCTATTACGGATAATTGTCAATTGATTCTTGAACATTGATAACCAACACCATGAAGATATACACCAAAACAGGGGATAAGGGCACCACAGCACTATTTACAGGGACCCGCGTACCCAAACACCATGTTCGTATAGAAAGTTACGGCACCATAGATGAGCTGAACTCATACTTGGGTCTTTTACGCGGTCAAGAGATGGACGGGCATTCCCAAAAAACGCTGGCCCTGATACAAGAAAAGCTTTTTACGGTAGGTTCCATATTGGCCACCGAGCCCAAAAAGGATAAAAGACTCAAAATTCCGCGGATTAGTTCCGAGGATATCGAACTTTTGGAGCAGGAAATGGACAAAATGAACGAAGATCTTCCGGAAATGACGCATTTTATCCTTCCGGGAGGACACACCACCGTGTCATACTGTCATATCGCCAGAACGGTTTGTCGCCGTGGTGAACGTATGATATCCTATCTGCATGAAAATGAGCCTGTTCCAAACAATGTGCTTTCCTATATCAACCGCCTCTCCGATTATTTGTTTGTATTGGCACGCAAATTGTCAAAAGACTTAAAAGCTCAAGAAGTCAAGTGGATTCCTGAGAAGTTGGACTGACAAAATCGTTTTTTCAACCCAAATGTTTTGTGAACAACAAAATAATTTTTAAATAATCATGTTTTTACTTGGCAGATTGGGTTTTAAAATTATTTTTGCAAAAAATTATAAATCAAACCGTTACTATGTACTGGACGTTAGAACTAGCTTCATATTTAAGTGATGCGCCTTGGCCAGCAACCAAAGACGAACTGATAGATTATGCGATTCGAACAGGAGCGCCGTTGGAAGTTGTAGAAAATTTACAATCGATGGAAGAAGAAGGAGGCGAGATTTACGAATCCATCGAAGAAATTTGGCCGGATTATCCCACCGAAGAGGACTACCTCTGGAATGAGGACGAATATTAAATCCGAAAGAACAAACCCCGTTAAAAAGTCTCATTTGAGGCTTTTTTTTATGTAATTTTGACAGCCTAGCAAAAGTATTCCATCGCAATCCCATCAATGGAACAGCTTTTGACAATCAAAAGAAAAAACATTTCATGAGTTTTATTAATTCCGTACTTAAGGTATTTGTAGGAGATAAATCGGAGAAGGATGTAAAATCGTTACAACCTTTGGTTAACGAGATAAAATCCTTTGAGCAACAACTGGAAGGATTGTCACATGATGAACTAAGACAAAAAACAGCCGTCTTTAAAGCCAGAATAGCCGAAGATTGCAAGGAAATCAACGATAAAATTGCCGAGCTGAAAGAAGAAGTGGAAAATTCCAACGACATTGATCGCAACGAGGAAATCTACTCCGAAATCGATAAGCTCAATGAAGAGGCATACAGTATTTCCGAAAAAACACTCAACGATATCCTCCCCGAAGCATTTGCCGTAGTTAAGGAAACTGCGAAACGATTTGCGGCCAATGAAACGCTTACCGTTACAGCTAGTGAATTCGACAGAGTGCTGTCGGGCGACAAGGATTATGTTTCGTTGGAAGGCGACAAAGCGGTTTGGCAGAACTCATGGGATGCCGCTGGTAAGGAAGTGACCTGGGACATGGTCCACTACGATGTGCAGCTGATCGGTGGTATTGCCCTGCATCAAGGAAAAATTGCCGAAATGCAAACGGGTGAAGGAAAAACCTTGGTGGCCACGCTTCCTCTCTACCTTAATGCTTTGGTAGGAAAAGGTGCCCACTTGGTAACCGTTAACGATTACCTTGCCAAAAGGGATAGCGCTTGGATGGCACCCATATTTGAATTCCATGGCCTTTCCGTGGATTGTATTGACAAGCACAGGCCGAACTCCGATGGAAGAAGGGCTGCTTACAATGCTGATATTACCTACGGTACCAACAACGAGTTCGGTTTTGATTACCTGCGCGACAACATGGCGCATACGCCCGATGATTTGGTACAGCGTCCGCACCACTACGCCATTGTGGATGAGGTGGATTCCGTACTTATTGATGATGCACGTACGCCATTGATCATATCCGGTCCCGTACCCGAAGGTGACCGCCACGAGTTCAACGAGCTCAAACCGCAGGTATCCGACATTGTACAAAAGCAACGTCAGCATTTAACCGGCGTATTGGCAGAGGCCAAAAAGCTGATAAAAGAAGGAAACACCAAAGAAGGAGGTTTCCTATTGCTTCGCGTACACCGCGGGCTGCCAAAAAACAAAGCACTTATCAAGTTTTTGAGTGAAGAAGGCGTTAAGCAATTGCTTCAGAAAACGGAAAACTTCTACATGCAGGACAACAATAGGGAAATGCCCAAAGTGGACGAGGACCTATTGTTCGTGATCGATGAAAAGAACAATCAAATAGAACTTACCGATAGAGGTGTGGAGTATATCTCAACAGACCAGGACAAAGAGTTTTTTGTTATGCCCGATATCGGTAGCGAGATAGCCAAAATTGAGGACCAAGATCTCGAAATTGAAAAAGAAGCCGAGCTCAAGGAAGAACTCTTCAAGGATTTTGCCGTAAAAAGCGAGCGTATCCATACCATGACCCAATTGTTGAAAGCCTACACCCTTTTTGAAAAGGATGTGGAGTATGTGGTAATGGACAACAAAGTAATGATCGTGGATGAGCAGACCGGTCGTATTATGGATGGCCGTAGATACTCGGACGGACTGCACCAAGCCATTGAGGCCAAGGAGAACGTGAAAATCGAGGCGATGACCCAGACTTTTGCGACAGTTACGCTGCAAAATTACTTTAGGATGTACAACAAGCTGTCCGGTATGACAGGGACAGCAGTTACGGAAGCAGGGGAATTCTGGGAGATTTATAAGTTGGATGTAATGGAAATTCCAACCAACAGACCCATCGCCCGTGACGATAGGCATGATTTGATCTACAAGACCAAGCGGGAGAAATACAATGCCATCATTGATGAGGTGACCAAACTTTCACAAGCAGGAAGACCTGTTTTGATAGGTACCACATCCGTTGAAATTTCGGAATTGTTGTCCAAATTATTGAGTGTACGCAAGGTTCCACACAACGTACTGAATGCAAAACTCCATAAAAAAGAGGCGGACATTGTGGCCGAAGCGGGTAAAGGTGGAATTGTGACGATTGCCACCAACATGGCCGGTAGGGGTACCGATATTAAACTTTCCCCGGAAGTTAAGGAAGCTGGCGGTTTGGCCATTATTGGTACGGAACGCCACGATTCCAGACGTGTGGACAGGCAGTTGAGAGGTCGTTCCGGACGTCAGGGAGACCCAGGCAGTTCACAGTTCTATGTTTCTTTGGAAGATAACCTGATGCGTTTGTTCGGGTCGGACCGTGTAGCCAAGATGATGGACCGTATGGGCTTGGAAGATGGTGAGGTCATCCAGCATTCCATGATGACCAAATCCATAGAACGTGCCCAGAAAAAGGTTGAGGAAAACAACTTTGGTATCCGTAAGCGTTTGTTGGAGTATGATGATGTAATGAATGCACAGCGTGAGGTAATCTATAAAAGAAGAAGGCACGCTTTGGAGGGTGAACGCTTAAAGGTGGACATCGCCAACATGATCTACGACACTTGCGAAGCCATTGCGGAGACCAATAAAATGGCCGATGATTACAAGAACTTTGAGTTCGAGCTCATCAAGTACTTCTCGATCACCTCGCCTATTGGCGAAGCGGAGTTCAAGAAAATGAGCTTTCAGCAAATCGCGAACAAAATCAATGATGAAGCCTACGATTTCTATAAACAGAAAATGGAGCGTAGTGCCACCGTTGCCTTCCAGGTCATCAAAAAGGTTTATGAAGACGAGTCCAACAAGTTTGAACGCATTGTAGTTCCTTTTACGGACGGCATCAAATCCTTGAACGTTGTGACCAATCTGGAAAAGGCCTACAACACCAACGGAAAGCAGTTGATCACCGATTTTGAGAAAAACATAACGCTGGCCATTATTGATGATTCCTGGAAAACGCACTTACGCAAAATGGACGAATTGAAACAGTCCGTACAATTGGCCGTTCACGAGCAAAAAGATCCGTTATTGATCTATAAGTTTGAAGCTTTTGAACTTTTCAAGGAAATGATCGACAAAGTAAACCGAGAAGTAATATCCTTCCTTTTCAAAGGAGAATTGCCATCGGAGAACACATCTCAAATCCAAGAAGCCAGAAATGTTCGCAGACCAAAGGAAAAACTTCAGACCACAAAAGAGGAAATTCCGAACAGCGACGAATTGGCAGCGCAAAACAGAGCAGCTGGACAAACGCAAGGACAACGCCCCCAGATAACAGAAACCATTGTGCGGGAAAAACCGAAAATTGGCAGAAACGAAAGGGTTACCATTAAAAATGTAATGTCCGGGGAAAGCAAAACGTTAAAATACAAACAGGCCGAACCATTGATAGACAAAGGAGAATGGGTTCTGGTCAACGACTAGAAAAACTCAAATAAAGCTTTTAAAGGTGGTAGTTATTAAGCTGCCACTTTTTTTATATCAAAAACATGGTTAGATTTACAGCGTAAAACACCCCATTAAGCTACTCTACCACACCGTTTTCAGCTTTTTTGTGGCAGAGGAACATTCACACGCAGCATATGAAAATTCCTAGGAAGGATACATATAGGTTACAAGACAAGATTGATTTGATACTTAAGGTAAATTACAATTCATCCTTCTTTGCTGCCGTTTTCGGATTGTTGTGTTTTTTCTTTTTGGATATAAGAGGAATCATACCCTACACCTTTTTGGGTTATGCCTTCATCAATTTACTGAACACCCTTTTGTACAAACAGCATAAGAATTTGGTGCTTACCTATAACTCCACTTCTATTCTTTCTATGCTGGGGGCGCTCATTATCACAATTTACAGTGGAGGAATCGAAAGTCCCTTTATTTTTGTTTTGGCGATAATTGTTTTTGCGGGCTATGTCACTACCAAAGTTTTTGGTCAACTCTATCTAATCCTTAATTTAGCGGTACTCACCCTTTTGTTCCTCTACGATACAGGGGATTTTAAGATTTCGGAAAATACCGTTCCTGTGGAAGCGAGGGATTGGTTCGCTTATTTGAGTGCTATGTTTGCCGTATATCTATTGGGTGGAGTTTTTGGTAAAAACCTCTTGAGAGCACACCATAAACTGTACAAATCCCGAAACGAAATCCAAGAGCGCATCGAGGAAAAAGAAACATTGTTAAAGGAGGTCCACCATCGAGTAAAAAACAACCTGCAAACGGTTTCCAGTCTTCTGAGCCTGCAATCCAGGGCAATAGATGACAGTAAAATCAGCAGTATCATAAAAAGCAGCCAAAACCGTGTGGTATCCATGGCCATGGTCCATGAGATGCTTTATAAACGAGATGACTATCTTTCCAAAATAGAATTGGAACCCTATGTAAGGGAACTTTGTGATTATTTGGTAAGGTCGGTAAAAGGAAGCAACCGAAATGTAAAGGTTGCCTTGGACATATCGGATTACAAACTGAGCATTGATACGGTAATCCCTTTGGGATTAATCATTAACGAAACCATTACCAATGCCTTAAAATACGGCATCACAGAGGGAAATGATGGAGAAATCCATGTCTCCGTCCAAAAAATGGAGAATAACCGCTACAAAATGTATCTAGGTGATAATGGAGTTGGCTATTCGGAAGAAATCAATCCTAAAACATCCAATTCCTTAGGATTAAAACTTATTTACAATCTAGCACGCCAACTTAGGGGCTCCATCAGTAGGGATTACTCCAAAAAAGGAACGCACTACACTATTGAGTTTGAAGAGGTGATAGAACAGTTCAACTCTGTGGATTAAAGTTTTTACAAAAGAAAAGGCCGGTTTAAAACCGACCTTACCAATACTTATTTTGATATAAACTTAAACTTCTATAAATTTTCTTTCCCTGAAGGAAAAGGCTATGCTTGCCAAAACAAAGGCAACGCTCAAAAACACCGTAAAGGGTATTAAAATATCCAATATCATGATTATGCCAATTTAGCCCTGTTCATTTTGGTTTTGAATGAAAGCTCCTTTTTGATTCGAGAGTTCTTAAATTTGTACAATCTCACCATTTTTCTATCCTTTCTAATAGTGTTGTTGATTGTTACATCCAACTCAACTCCTACTGTAAGGGCATCCACTTTGGCCTCTTTGGAAATATCTTGGGCAGAAGCCATAGTTCCGAAAAAAGTTACTGCGATGATGGTGAAAATTGTCTTCATTGTTCTGTTTGTTTTGTGATGTAAAATTACTTTCAAGCACAAGCTCAACTCGATTTCCATCGCTCAACAACCCGTTTTTTTCGGTGAATATTTTTTTTTCGGATGAAGTGTTTTTTATCTTCGACGAACGTTTTTACCCCTAAAAACAGCACACCGAACGCATGTGCATTTCATCGATAAACCCGCAGCACCAAACCCTTACAGAACATTGTGGTATATTTTCTTTTCTTTGTAGGAAAATACAATCAATAAAAATGATTAACATTTTTTAACGGCCGGCCAAGTAATTGTTGGTACCTTATTGCAACTAAACAAGAAACTAAAATGAAAATCGTGAGAACTCCATTTTTAATGCTGCTATTATTGGCATCCATAAGTTGCCAGCCCAAAAACAAATCGGGCAAACAAGAAGTTGCCCAAAAAGAATCCGACCCTCATTTGGAGACCAAATTGATTTCAGGACAACTTCAGAAATACGAGACCGCCTATTTTGCCAGTGGATGTTTCTGGTGCGTGGAAGCCATTTTCGAAAGTGTTAAGGGAGTCAAGGAAGTGTATTCAGGGTATTCTGGCGGTTCTGAGAAAAACCCGACCTACGAGCAGGTTTCTTATGGTAGAACCCATCATGCGGAGGCGGTAGAAGTATATTATGACCCAGAAGTAATCTCTTTCACACAGTTGGTCCAAGTGTTTTTTGGTTCTCACGACCCAACCACCCTAAACAGGCAAGGACCTGACCGTGGCGCACAATACCGTTCCATCGCATTTTATAAAAACGATAGGGAAAAAAAGATTATTCAAGACTATATTGACAAGCTGGAAACCGAAAATATTTATGGCAATCGCCCTATTGTAACAGAAGTGGAACCTTTTGAAAAGTTTTACAAAGCGGAAGAATACCATCAGGATTATGAAAAACGAAATCCAAATAACAGTTATATCAGAAACGTATCAATCCCAAGATTGAATCGTTTTAAAAAGAATTTTGAGTCCTACCTAAAAGAAGATGCCCACTAAAATTGGAAGGTAGGTTGTGGCCGTGAAGAAACAATGGCCTGAAGTAAGTTCGAGGTGGTTCCTTGGGACATATCGAACAAGATCAGTTCTTAAGAACCACCTCGCTGTATTTGGAGTTGATCTTGATGGTTTTCCCATCGTTTTTATTGATATGATATCCTGTATGGACATTGGCGCCATTTTTTTGCGTAGATGTCAATTGTAAAGTTTTTGGATATTGGAATCCGGATGTTGTCTCGCTAACGGAGATTGTATAAGGCGTTTCGGGCAGTTTACAGTCCAATTCCCCATTTTCCATGGAAATATCAATGGTGCTGAAACCATCGGAAACTTCATCAATACTAAGTACACCAAAGTTATTGGTTACCGTTGCCCTGTTCGCAATTCTACCAATCACCACGTTGGACGATACCGAGTTCAATTTTAGTTCCTTTACCTCTTTTAAATTGACCTTATCGGAGTAATCCGTACTAAGGCTGCCGTAATTCCAGTTCTGTACCACTACAGGCGAGTACGACACCCGAATATCCGTTTTGGCACCATCAATGGTAGAGGCAAGCAAGCTTGCGTAGGACAAGCTTGCATTGATGTTTTTGGTGTTTTCGGCCAGTTTTACCTCACCATGCCTCACGTCCAAGTTCAATTTAATGTACTTGGGCATTTTAATAACGATTCGTTTTTTGACCTTGTACTCTTTATGTTTCCCATCGGAAGAGAAATAGAACACATTGGGACTGCCGTGGATGGTTCTTGCATCTTCGCGAAGTTGTTTTCTAAGCTCGGTCTGCCCCTCTCTTAATTCAGCTTGCTGGGCTCGGAGCTCTTCACGTTGCTGTCTGAGCTGTTCGTGCATCTCCTCACGCACCTTTTCACGCTCTTCTCTGAGCTTATCCCTTTCTTCCTTCATCTCCTCTCTTCTGGCTTCTCGCTCTTCTGCCATCTCCTCCATACGTTTGCCCCATTCTTCAAAACGGGCTTTGTATTCCTTATCAAAAGTTTTGTCGAACTCTTTTTTCCACTCCTTCATGTATTTGTCCCCATCTTTTTTGTAGGCATCGTAATCAAACTCAATGGGTGGCATGGGAGGCATCGGTGGCATGGACGGCATTACGTTTATTTCCGGGATGGTGAACTCAGGAAGTTCCGGAATCTCCACATTCGCAATAATCTCGGCAACTGATGGCATCTCGGGGATGTCAATATTAAACCCTTCAAAATCGAACACATAATTGGGTCCGGCACCTTCGGTACTTACCTCAATTTCTTTGCTATTGCCCATAATTTTGACCAAATCCCGCTCAAAATAAGCATCGGCCTCCTCTTTGTCGACACCCTCTAGTTCGATTACCGCCGTAATTTCCACTTGATCTTTGTCCCATGTCTCAAATTGAATATCGGCATAACTAGTGTTGATGTTAAGTTCAGTGTCCTTATTGACATTGAAACTTTCCTTGTAAGTTTTGGATTTCTCCTGCGCTTGCCCGGTAAACCCGACCAAGGCAAGGAGCAATCCACTAAACAATATTTGATGATTCCTGTTCATTTTTTGATGATTTTAATTGATTCAACTTTGTTTTTAACTTTTGCAACAACTGCAGCCTTAACTGTAAGTTTTTGATGAGTGCGTTTATGGTTTGGTCATTGGGGCCCAATTCGTTCAGCTCTTGATTTAGCCTGTGGTATTCCTTGTTCAACTCGGCCAATCGCTCCATATAGCTGTCCATAAGTTCCTTGTTCTGGGGATCAACATCCAAATCCGATAGCTGTAAATTGATATTTGTAGTGTAATAGGTTTCAATCTTTTTTAAGTCCGGTGATAAATCGCCCAGTGACACACCCTGGTCATCATCATTTGAATTATTGCGATCAACAACCGTTACTTGCCCTTCTGGCACATCAATGGAGCCAATGTTGTTAAAATAATAAATG
The DNA here is from genome assembly GCF_035818535.1 of Flagellimonas halotolerans. Taxonomy (NCBI): domain Bacteria; kingdom Pseudomonadati; phylum Bacteroidota; class Flavobacteriia; order Flavobacteriales; family Flavobacteriaceae; genus Flagellimonas; species Flagellimonas halotolerans. The sequence continues at coordinate 20,386 of NZ_JAYKYV010000004.1, forward strand.
GATAAGCCAAGCACCGCAACTACAGAAGCCGCTATCTGCATCCAAAGGGAGAACACCTTTTTCTTTGGAGGGTTATTGGGCAGTTCCTTTTCCAGTTTGGCAAAAAACCGGTCCTCATGCCCATCCTCCATGGTAAAGCGTTTCTGCTCCCTTTCTTTCTCAAACAATTTTCTAAGGTCACGTGCCATAGGCCAAATCTTTTAATTTTTCTTTCAATTGTGCTTTTCCCCTTAACAATCGGGTTCTGGATGCTGTTTCTGTAATGTTCAAAATTTCAGCGATTTCCGAATGATCGTATCCCTCTACCAAGAACAATTGCACTACATATTTATATTTTGGTGGCAGTTCCTCAATGACTTCTTTCACTTGTTCAATGGAAATTCCTTCTTCCACGGACCAATCATCCTCTTCTGCCATTTGCAAGTAATCTTCGTTCAACTCCACCGTACGTTGGTGTTTCGATTTTAAAAAGTCGATACTGCCGTTCACCACAATTCTTTTTAACCAAGCCCCGAACGTTACATCCCCCTTAAATTGCCCAATACGCTGAAAAGCCTTTATAAACGAGTCCTGTAATATATCCTCTGCATCTTCAGCATTTTTGACAAATCGCATGGCCACACAAAACATACCATCGCAATACTGACGGTACAGTTTCATTTGTGCCTGACGGTCGTTCGCCTTGCACTTATCTACAAGCTCAATATGCAGCGCACTCGGTTCTATGTTTGGTTTTTTAGTTGTTCCTTAATAAGGACGATGCAAAAAATGCAACGTTGCAAATTAGTTTGTTTTTGGCTCTCTTTTAACAAAAAAAGCCCCGCTGATGGTTTCAGCGGGGCTCATTATTGTTTAAGTTGGGTGTTTTATTCGTCCATCAATAAATTTAAGTGCACGGTAATATTATCGCGTGTAGCCTTGCTATAAGGGCACATTTCGTGAGCTTCCTTAATAATGGTTTCACCCATTTCCTTATCCACCGTGGGCAAATACGTATCCAAGGTTACTTCCAAGAAAAAGCCTTCCTCCTCTTTATTGAATGCCACTATCGCGGTTACATTGAAATCTCCAAGGTCGTCCACACCGTGGCTTTTGGCAACAGCTTCTACCGCACCAGCGTAGCAAGTGGAGTAAGCTGCAGCAAAGAGTTCCTCGGGATTGGTCGATTTTGGATCCGGTTTTCCTTTTGAATTTGGCATGCTTATGTCAAAATCCAAAACGCCATCTTCACTCTTTACATGTCCAGCTCTTCCTCCTGTATTGGTGGCCTTGGCCTCAAAAATAGTTTTCATCTTTTAAATGTTTATAGGTTTGTAAAAATCAGCACCTGCACGGTAACCGATAATTTAACGAATAAGGTACCAATTTGTATGCGGAAGTCCACCTTAACAGATATTAAATTTTTGTGAAATGGATAAGCTGTATTGGTATCATGATTGGCCTAAACCCGTAAAATCTTTATAAATTCGTGATGAATTGATCAATAGCACCTTTGGCAGACAAAAGCAAAACACCCTCGAACACGGTTTCCAAAATCAAGGCACTCAGAAAACAAGAACTCTCTGCCGATGTTTTGGCGCAAGGTATTTTTGACGGCAACAAAGCGATGCTTGCCAAGGCCATTACTTTATTGGAAAGCACAAAACCGGCACATTTTGAAAAAGCCAATGCGGTCATAGAAAAGTGTTTGACCCAGCCCAACAAAAGCATTCGGCTAGGAATAACAGGTGTACCGGGAGTGGGCAAAAGCTCCTTTATCGAAACCTTGGGGAAGATATTGACCGATCAAGGCGATAAAGTGGCCGTTTTGGCCGTAGACCCGACCAGTTCCTTGAGCAAGGGAAGTATTTTGGGCGATAAAACCCGTATGGAAACCCTGGCTAAAGACCCCAATGCCTTTATACGCCCCTCCCCTTCTGGAACATCATTGGGCGGTGTAGCTCGAAAAACCAGAGAGAGCATCATCCTCTGCGAAGCAGCAGGCTATAATGTTATTTTGGTGGAAACCGTGGGCGTAGGCCAAAGTGAGATTGCCGTACACAGTATGGTGGATTTTTTCCTTTTGCTAAAACTATCCGGCGCAGGTGACGAACTCCAAGGTATTAAAAGAGGCATTATGGAAATGGCAGATGCCATAGCCATAAACAAGGCGGATGGCAGTAATTTGGAGCACGCAAAACTTGCCGTTACTGAATTTTCAAGGGCCTTGCACCTATACCCGCCCAAGGCAAATGGTTGGATACCCAAAGTGATGAAATGTTCCGCGCTAGAAAATACCGGCATCGAAGATATCTGGAAAATAGTCCAGCAATTTGTGGAGCATACCAAGGAAAACGGTTTTTTTGAAAAAAATCGGAAGCAACAGAACAAAAACTGGTTCCTTCAGACCGTGGATGAGTACATCAAACAATTTTTCCATCAAAAAGAAACCTTTAAAAAGGAACAAGCAGCTTTATTGACAGCTATTGACGGGAATAAAATTTCACCGTTCTATGCTGCAAAAATCCTATTGGACAAGATTACCAAGGAACTTTAAATAAAAGCAATAAATTTGCACAGATTTTATACTGAATGAGCACCGTCACCGATTCCCTTTTATCCATAGTGGTTCCTTTGTACAACGAGGAGGACAATGTGGTTCTTTTGACCCAAAAAATCAACGAAAGTCTTGAGGGGTACAACTACCAAATTGTGTATGTGGATGACTTTTCCACGGACAAAACCCGAACCAAGGTCAAGGAAATGGACGATAAGAGAGTCCATCTGATTGAACTGAAAAAGAACTATGGTCAAAGTTTGGCCTTGGCCGCCGGGATTGATTATGCCGAAGGGGAATACATCATTACCATGGATGGGGACCTGCAAAACGACCCTTCGGACATTCCACAGATGTTGGAATATGCCATTACCGAAGAATATGATTTGGTAACGGGCATCCGTCAGAAAAGAAAAGACTCCCAAGTCAAAAAAATACCATCAAAAATTGCCAACTTTTTGGTGCGCAGGGTGACTAAACTCGATATTAAAGACAACGGTTGTGCCCTAAAAGTTTTCACCAAGGACATCGCGAAAAGCCTTAATCTGTATGGTGAAATGCACCGTTTTATTACACTTTTGGCACATTTGGAAGGTGCACAGATCAAACAGGTTCCCGTAAAGCACCACGCAAGACACGCTGGGGTTTCCAAATACGGTCTGGAGCGGGTTTTTAAAGTGGTCGCCGATATGATGCTGTTGCTCTTTATCCGAAAATATTTTCAGCGTCCCATCCACCTCTTCGGGATTTTTGGGGTATTGTTGGTTATTTTGGGAGTTTTGATCAATGTGTATTTGTTGATCGTAAAGCTTGGCTTCGGACAGGATATCGGCACCCGACCATTGCTCATATTCGGGATGATGTTCATTGTGGGTGGCATCCAATTGTTTACCATCGGGATTGTGATGGAACTCTTGATCCGTACCTACTACGAATCGCAACAGAAAAGACCGTATCGTATCAAAAAAATCAGCATAGGTGACGGAAAGGCTACGTAAAAAGGGCATCACTGCCCTAAAAATCATCATTAGCGCAGTATTGATCTACTTTATTTTCACCAAAATAGAGTTGAAGGATGTACTCCAGACCCTAAAAAAGAGCCACCCCTTATATTTATTTTTGGCATTGCTGTCTTTTGTGCTGTCCAAAGTTTTAGCTGCCTTTAGGACAAACTTATATTTCCATCAAATCGGAGCTAAGATTTCCCAGTTGAGCAATTTGAAACTTTACCTGTTGGGAATGTTCTACAACCTCTTTTTGCCCGGGGGCATTGGCGGTGATGCCTACAAAGGCTACGTCATCCAAAAAGAATATCAACCAGGTACCAAGAAAGTAGTCTCCAGCTTACTCTTGGACCGTTTAAGCGGTATGCTTTTGCTTTTTGTGTATGCTTGTGTGCTTGCCCTCTTGGCAAAAAATGTATTTTTTCAAAGCTTTTATTGGTTGGTAACTGCGGCCATTCCCTTAAGTGTAATCGCTTTCTGGTTCGTGAACAAAATATTCTTCATCACTACCCTGCCCGTATTTTGGAAATCCCTAGGGTTTTCGGCCTTGGTGCAACTGGCACAATTAATCAGCGTATTATGTATTTTGAAGTCCTTGTCCGTTAGCATGGACACTATTGAATACCTCTTTGTGTTCTTAGTTTCTTCGATTGTCTCCGTGATACCTTTGACCATTGGCGGAATAGGAAGTCGAGAAGTCACTTTTTTGTACGGTGCAGAGTGGTTGGGGCTGAATGCCAGCACTTCCATCGGTATCAGTTTTACCTTCTTTTTGATAACGGCACTCACCTCACTTTTCGGAGTAATCTATCACTTTAAAAAGCCAAGACTGGATTCAGTAGATTAGTTCAAATGCACCAAATGCATTTTGTTCAATTTTTCTTCTCGCGTATCGGGATTCAAGAATTTGATTTGAAGTCGGGTAATCCGGAATTGGTCCACCGTAATTTGATTGTCCCAAACAATTCCTTTTTTCTCTAATTGCTTCAATTCTTTGTCCGTGGCATACACCCAAACATCATTTTTCTCCGCTATTTCCGAGAGCGAACTTATTTGTACGGGTTTCCTGTTATAAAAATCCAACGACCACGAATATTTTTCCGAAATCTTATAAATGCTATCGACGGGAATGTTGTTCTGCTTTACCTGCTCCGCCATGGTGGACCCCCCCTGGTATTCGAGCAGTTTTGGGTAAAAATGGGCATTCATCAAGCCATTTAACAACACCGAACTAAAAATGGCGACACTTACAATTTTTGTGTACGGCGCTTCTTTTTTCAAAATGAAACAAGTCACCAATGCAAGGGCCGTCAGCAAGAACAAATAACTGTACCAACGCTCGAATTTAAATACATAAAAACTCACCAAAACGGTAAAGACCGCCACTAGACCCAATATGAAGTATTGGATGCCCAAAATTACCTTGGCCATCCTCAATTTTTCCTTTTGATGCAACATATACAGGAATGCCGCCGATAGGATCGCATACAAAGGCATTAAAATGTTCATGTAGTGCGGCAATTTAAACTGCGCAAAACTGATGAGCAGGAACAAAATGGAAATCCCTCCAACGGTCAAAAACTCCAAGTTGGGCCTGTAGGCGAACTTGGTTTCCCAAAAGATTTTCAGTTTGGTCCAATAACCGATCAATGCGAGAACCGTCCACGGCAGGAACACCCATAAAAAGGTGTGGAAGAAAAAGAAGAAATCACTACTGTTCTTCCCAACCCCTTCACCACTCATGCGTTCAAAACTCTGTTCCCAAAAAATAAAGAAGATACCGCTACGGTTGTCTTTTCCCCTGATTACTTTCTCGGGATGCAAATCAAATTGATGGTAATAGGCGTACAACATCGGGGCAATGGTGGCACCAAACACCAAAATCGCCACCAAAACTTTCCAATTGAGCAATTGCTGCCATTTTCGGGTATAGGTCAAGTGGCACAGTATCGAAATCCCAATCACTACCAAAGCAATCTGACCTTTGGTGGAAAAGGCCATTCCCGCCCCAAAAGCACCCAGAGCGATACTTTTCAAGGTGTTTTGCTCAATATACTTGGCCAATTGCCAAATGGAAAAGATCGTGAATCCGGTCAAAACAGCATCGGTACGCACATCAATATTGGCCAGGACCATGGTTTGGGCCGTCATAAAAATCAATGAGGCAAACCTACCCACGTCCTTATTGTAAAGCAATTTTCCGAGACCGTAGCAACTGTAGGCGCCCAATAAAGTGGACAATATACCGGGAATGCGATATGCCCAATCGTGAATGCCAAATATTTTATAGGAAATGGCGGCCAGCCAATAATGCATATGCGGCTTATCGAGATACTCTTCGGGACCCTTGAACAGGCTTAGAAAATCGTTTTCCTGAACCATTCGCATGGCCATAACTGCAAATTGGGCCGAATCGTTCTCGAGCAGGGTGACGAACATTCCTATGATGTACACCATCACAATCAGCGCAATATAAAACCAGTATCTGGCGGTTGATATCATACCCCTGTTTTTTGGAAAGCAAATATAGCCAACTTGGCCCACAACCATCCGAAAAGCGAACCTACCAAGGCTCCCGAAACCACATCCAAGGGATAGTGTACACCAATGTAAATTCGACTGTAGGCTACAATGCATGCCCAAAGCATCAATACCCAAGCCATGTATTTTACCTTGTTCTTGAACATAACGGCAAAGAAAACAGCTGGGCCAAAGGAGTTGGCCGCGTGGGCTGAAAAATACCCGAATTGCCCGCCACAATAGCTTTTTACCAAGCGCATCAGGCTACTTACTTCGGGTTCGTGGCAAGGTCGCAATCTACCAACGCCGTATTTAAAGAAATTGGACAATTGGTCGGTACAGGTAATCAGCAAAGCGATGGACACCAAAATTATCCCGGTTCCCTTCCAACCAAAAGTTCGATAGGATAAGTAAAGTAGTAACAGATAAAGCGGAGCTGAATTTCTGGTGGTGGTCATAAACATCCAAAAGCCGTCCCAAGTTTCGGTCCCCAATCCGTTGAGGAACAAAAACAATTCTTTATCGTATTGCAGTAACTGTTCGATCATCAATCGTCGTATCTGGAGACTTCCCTATCGTAAAAGGCCGTAGCGGCTTCGATCAAGCTTTCGGCCTCTTCCATTAAATCCGCCTCATCCTCTTTGGAGAATTCTTCCATCCATTCCACTTCATCATTTTCCAGATTGATGATAAAACGTGGGTATTCGGTATGAACGATAAAAATGGCATCGGGATGGTCCGTATTGTCGGCCAATAAAAATTTAGGTAGTTCCATATCTATGAGTTGGGTTCCAAAAATAGAATGTTTTGTTTTCTGTTACTTGCTTAAATATATGATATGTGTTGTTTTTCTTGTCACCCTGAACGCAGTCGAAGGGACTATCGACAACTTCTCGACTGCGCTCGACGTGACAATTCCAGCTCAAATCATAAAAATTTGCGGTTTAGCCGAACCAATCATTTAGTTTTCAATCAATTTCTTGGTCAAAGAATTAAATCGAAGATACAACATTACGGCCGATGCCGTAAGCCCCGACAACAATCCTATCCAAATTCCCGTGCTCTGCAAACTGGTGTGCAGCCCCAAGTAGTAACTGATTGGAAAACCGATCAACCAATAGGCTACAAAAGTGATGAGCGTAGGTATCTTCACATCCTGTAAACCACGTAATGCCCCCAAAACCACCACCTGTAGTCCATCAGAGATTTGAAAAAAGGCGGCCACCAACAATAGTTTTGCCGCAATAACGATCACTGCTGAATTATCGGCTTGGTTGGCAATGTCGTCCACGTCCAAATAAATGGTCGGCAACCAATGTCTCCCCAATAAGAAAATCACAGCGAAAGCTATTTCCACCAAAAGCGTCAAGAAAAACACGGATTCCGCGATTCGCTTCAACTCTTTATGATTTCTGAGCCCTTTCTGATTTCCGACCCGTACTATGGCAGCCACACCGAGGCCCATGCCCACCATAAAGGTCATACTGCTCAAATTCAAGGCAATCTGGTTGGCCGCTTGGGCATTCTTTCCCAACACACCGCTCAACCAAATGGCCGCTGTAAAAATGGCCACTTCAAAAAACATTTGTAAAGCGGATGGAAAACCAAGACTGATGATTTTGTTCATTACCTTCTTTTCAATCTTTCTAAAATTGAAATGGGTCACGTAGGGTTTAAATTTCTCCTTGCGTTTTAGCAAATACCAGATAAAGGCCACCATAATCACGCGAGATGCCAAAGTACCTACCGCTGCCCCGACAATTCCCATTTTAGGAAAGCCCAAGGCACCAAAAATGAGTAAATAGTTCAGGGTGATGTTTACCACATTGGCCACAATGGTGGTGTACATAGGGTATTTGGTCTGCGATAGACCGTCCGAAAATTGTTTAAAGGCTTGAAATATGATCAAGGGCACCAACGAAAATGCCACCAAATCCAAATAGGGCAAAGCGAGTTCCACCACTTCTGGGGGCTGTTCCATATGGTGTATCAAGGGTTTGGAAACTTGGATGAGTCCAAACAGGGATAAACCCAGTGCGGTACAAAGCACCAAACCGTGTTTTAAGGCACTTTTGCCCGCTGCTTGGTCCTTTGCCCCGTCCGCTTCGGCCACCAAAGGAGTGATGGCAGTGGAAAAACCAATACCGAGCGACATGGCAATGAACACAAAACTATTGCCCAAGGAGACCGCTGCCAGTTCAGCAGTTCCCAATTGCCCTACCATAATGTTGTCTGCAAAGGCCACAAAAGTGTGCCCCAACATTCCCAAAATAACGGGATAGGACAGTTTTAGGTTATAGGCGAATTCTTTGGTGTAGTTTTGAAACACAGCGGATATTTAAAAAAGGATGGCAAATATAGGTAGATTGATGACAATCTTGGTCGGTTGAAATGTTAGGGAATGAATAAATCTCACAACTGCTTCGCCTCTTCCCAGTAAACGTCCATTTCGGCCAAGGTCATGTCCTTTATGGACTTTCCTGCTTCCTTGGCTTTTCCCTCCAAATATTGAAAGCGTTTGATGAATTTTTTATTGGTCCGCTCCAATGCATTTTCCGGATTGATTTTTAGGAAACGGGCATAATTCACCATCGAAAAAAGCACATCGCCAAATTCGGACTCCATTTTATCGGCATTGTTGGCCGCCACCTCTTCTTGAAGCTCCCCCAACTCCTCTTTCAGCTTTTCAAAAACCTGCTCGGGCTCTTCCCAATCAAATCCCACACCGGCTACCTTGTCTTGGATCCTATTGGCCTTCACCAAGGAGGGCAAACCATTGGGAACGCCTTCCAGCACGCTCTTTTTACCTTCTTTTAATTTGATATTTTCCCAATTCTGCTTCACATCCTCCTCATTCTCCACTTTTACATCGCCATAAATGTGCGGGTGTCGATTAATCAATTTATCACAGATGCCGTTGGCCACATCGGCAATATCAAAATCCTGTGTTTCGGAACCTATTTTGGCGTAAAAAACGATATGCAATAAAATATCGCCCAGTTCTTTCTTCACCTCTTCCAAATCATTGTCGAGAATGGCATCGCCCAATTCGTAGGTTTCCTCAATGGTTAAATGGCGAAGCGTCTGCATGGTCTGCTTTCTGTCCCACGGGCATTGCTCGCGCAGTTCATCCATTATGGTCAACAGACGGTCAAAAGCAGCCAACTGCTCCGATCTTGTGTTCATTGCTTTCTATTTTGACCAAAAATACGAAGTACCCACTTTAGAAAACCCAACTTCAAAAGTTACTTATGAAAAGTATTCGTGTATTTTTCAACAAAGCATTGTTACGGAAAAATATTACTATCTTCAACGTCGTTTTTAGGCAAAATCCTGTAGAATGAAACATTTTTTTATTGCATTGCTCTTGGTACCGTTAATGGCCATTGGGCAAAACGATGATCCTTTTAAAAATGAGGTTAGGTCAATTCAGCAAAAAAATGATTCCCTTTGGGATCCTTCCAAGCCGACCATTGTTTTTACGGGAAGTTCCAGTATCCGGTTTTGGACAGATATACAGAAAAGGTTTCCGGAACATCAAGTGCTGAACACAGGCTTTGGTGGTTCCCAATTTTCCGATCTTGGGCTTTATCTTGATGAATTGATTTTGGACTATAGGCCCGTAAAAGTATTTATTTATGAAGGTGACAACGATATTTTTGCCAAGAAGAGACCTCGAAAAATAGTAAAAACTGCCGAAGGCATCCTTGACAAGCTACAACTGGAAAATCCAAACATGGAGATTGTATTGATATCGGCCAAACCGAGTATCTCTCGATGGAAATACAGAGGTAGGTACCGTCGTCTAAACCGAAAATTGGACCGATTGGCATCAAAAACCGATGGGATAGATTTTGTTGACGTTTGGTATCCGATGCTAAATAAAAGAAAAGTAAAACAAGACATCTTTATTGAAGATGGACTTCACATGAACGATAAAGGATATGACATCTGGTACGATGTTATCAAAAATTACATAGACTAAAACCAAACAAACGTGATTTACAGATCAATTTTGCTGTTCGTTGCAGTTATCTGCATGACAGCTTGCCAAACCGAAAAAAAGGAAATCAATTTTCCAAAAACAGACCTTGCGAAAGCTCCGTTGATTCCAAAACCCATTAAAACCATTCCAACAGGTAGTGCCTTTGGACTGGATGCGGGAACTGCGATTTACACCTCGACCACAGACCCGGAATTTGAGAAAGTGGGCAGGTTTTTATCCGATAACATTAAATCCAAAACAGGGCTTGATGTTGCGGTAAATGCATCAAACGGGGAAAAATTAGAACGATTGATCTACATCAACCAATCGGATAGCGTTGATTTGGAAAGTCCGGAAGCCTATCAGCTCTACATCAAAAATGATTCCATTATTTTGAATGCCAAAACCGCTGCTGGGGCTTTTAGGGGTGTTCAGACGCTTCGCCAACTCATTCCGGAAAAAAGTAATGATACTTTGACGGACCGCCCCATGTGGGTAATTCCTTCGGGCAAGATAATGGATGCCCCAAAATTTGGTTACCGTAGCTCCATGCTGGATGTTGCCAGACATTTTTTCACGGTTGAGGAAGTCAAAAAATACATTGATGCCCTGGCTTACTACAAATTTAACACACTGCATTTGCACTTAACGGACGACCAAGGGTGGCGCATCGAGATAAAATCTTGGCCCAAACTGACCGAGGTAGGCGGTGCCAGCGAAGTGGGCGGTGGTGAAGGTGGTTTTTACACACAAGAACAATACAAAGACCTTGTGGCATACGCTGCGGACAGACATATTACGATTGTTCCCGAAATAGATATGCCAGGGCATACCAATGCAGCATCGTTGAGCTATCCTTTTTTACACTATGCCGGAGCAGAGACACCTCGGGTACGAACCGACATGAAAGTAGGCTACAGCTCTTTTGATGCCAAAAAAGATACCGTTTACAGCTTTTTGGATGATGTAATCGGCGAAATCGCATCCATGTCACCTGGTCCATACTTTCATATTGGGGGTGATGAAAGCCACGTGACCAAAAAGGATGATTACATTCTTTTTGTGGAAAAAGTGGAAAAAATTGTACAAAAGCACAACAAAAGAATGATCGGTTGGGACGAAATTGCACAGGCAGATATTGCCCCTAGTTCGGTAGTTCAATTATGGAACAATGCTGAAAATGCCTTGAACGCAGCTGAAAATGGTTCTAAAATTATTATTTCCCCTGCAAAAAAGGCTTATTTGGACATGAAATACGACTCCATCTCCGAATATGGCTTAAAATGGGCCGGGTATATACCTGTTGATGTGGGCTATAAATGGAATCCAGAAACCTATGCCGAAGGACTTGGTAAAGGGAACATTCTTGGAATCGAAGCCCCGCTATGGTCGGAAACCATAAGCAACGGTACCGAATTGGAATATTTGGCCTTCCCACGAATAATTGGTTATGCCGAATTGGGGTGGTCTCCCAAAGAACACTTAAATTGGGAAGATTACAAAGAGCGCCTTGCCGCACAAGTTCCCTATTTGGAAGCCATGCAAATCAATTACTACCCATCAAAATTGGTGGATTGGAAAAAGGAATAGTGTTTATTCTTCCTCTTCTGAGGCAGGAACAGTAGGTTCTTCAGCATCCTTTTCGTCTTCAACAAAATCAGTGATATTGTTGTCGAGAAGGATGTTGTACCACTGTACAATTTTTTTGATATCGCTAGCGTACACTCGATCCTCATCATAATTGGGAAGCACTTCAAAGAAATACTCTTCCAATTCTATTTTATCGGCCTTGTGACTAATGGAGGTTTTTTTGCCTTCTTCTTTCTCCTTGATTTTTTGAAAGACCTCTTTCAAAGGAATTTCCTCCTCCAAGGTATAAATGGCTATTTCGGACAACACGCTTACATTGCTTCTTAAACCAACGGTTACACGTTTGCCATCCAAAAGGGATTCGCCAACAAATCCGCCCCGGGTTTGTGTCAATAATTTGTAAAGTCCCGGTTTACCTCCAATAGATAAAATCTTGTCTAATGCCATTCAAATAGTAATTTATGGGCGCAAAAATATGTTTTTATTGCAAACAGCGATTTTTTTAACGTCCTTTTTTGATTTTGGGAAACCTCATTCTGTAATCCACATCTATTTTTCCTTTGGAAATTTTCTCCAATCGACTTTTTAAAAGACGTTTTCTAAGCGTTGAAAGCTTATCTGTGAACAAAATTCCTTCAATATGATCGTATTCGTGCTGAATCACCCGGGCCAATAGGCCGTCAAAAGTTTCGGTATGAGGTTTAAAGTCTTCATCCAAGTAACTTATGGTGATCTCGGGCTTGCGTTTTACATCTTCACGGATATCGGGAATACTTAAACAACCTTCGTTAAAGTCCCACTCCTTACCACTTTCCTCTTCAATTTTGGCGTTGATGAATACTTTCTTGAAACCATCCAGCTGTTCTTGCTCTTCCTTGGTCAACCCCTCATCATCCGCAAAAGGTGTGGTGTCAACCATGAACATTCTGATGGGAAGTCCCACCTGCGGGGCGGCCAAACCAACGCCATGGGCATTGTACATGGTCTCCCACATGTTTGTTATCAGTTCATCCAGTTTTGGATATTCCGATGTAATATCCTTTGCCTTTTTTCGCAACACGGGGTCTCCGTAGGCTACTATGGGTAAAATCATAAATCAAAATCTGTTTAAGTAGGCCTGCAATATGAGCGTGGCACTTATTTCATCGACTAGGGCCTTGTCCCTTCTTTTTTTCTTTTTCATTCCGCTGTCCAGCATGGACTGTACCGCCATTTTGGAGGTGAATCGCTCGTCTTGGCGTTCCACGGGAATGGATGGAAACTTGGTTTTTAGTTTGTTTAAAAATCCTTGGATAAGCTCTTCGGACTCGGATGCGGTATTGTCCATTTGTTTGGGCAAACCTACTACAAAACGTTCTACCGATTCCTTTTGCGTATACTCCGCCAAAAACGTCAACAAACCTTTGGTTTCAACGGTGGTCAAACCAGAAGCAATGAGCTGAAGTTCATCGGTAACCGCTATTCCCGTCCGCACCTTTCCAAAATCCAAAGCCAAAATTCTAGCCAAAATATTTTTTTGGCAAAAATAACCTTAAAAATGTTATGCGCTTAAAAATGGGAACCATAATTCTGCCATGGGGCTTATCTTTGTCAAAACTTTAAGAAAAATGACAGGATTAAGAACGCTGATTGAAAAAGCGTGGGACAATAGAGCCTTGTTGGAAGATGAAAAAACTCAAGTCGCCATACGTGAAGTAATAGACCTGATCGATGCGGGTGAGTTGCGATGCGCTGAACCAACGGAAAATGGTTGGCAGATCAACGAATGGGTGAAAAAAGCGGTGGTGCTTTATTTCCCCATCCAAAAAATGGAAGTTTTAGAAGCTGGCATTTTTGAATATCATGACAAAATTCCACTAAAAAAAGGATACAAAGAAAAGGGTGTCCGTGTAGTTCCACATGCCGTTGCCAGGCACGGGGCCTATATTTCCAAAGGAACCATTTTAATGCCCAGTTATGTAAACATTGGCGCTTATGTGGACGAAGGGTCCATGGTGGATACTTGGGCCACGGTGGGAAGTTGTGCCCAAATTGGTAAAAACGTCCATTTGAGTGGCGGTGTTGGTATCGGAGGTGTATTGGAACCTTTGCAAGCGGCTCCCGTAATTATTGAAGACAATGCCTTTATCGGATCTAGATGTATTGTTGTGGAAGGGGTGCGTGTTGAAAAAGAGGCCGTTTTGGGTGCCAATGTGGTTTTGACAGCTTCAACCAAAATAATCGACGTTACCGGAGACAAACCTGTCGAATTGAAAGGAAGGGTTCCGGCCAGATCGGTCGTCATTCCCGGCAGCTATACCAAAAATTTCCCTGCCGGTGACTATCAGGTACCCTGTGCCTTGATCATTGGTAAAAGAAAGGAAAGTACGGATAAGAAAACTTCGTTGAACAATGCCCTTCGTGAGCACAATGTAGCGGTTTAACTACTTGTTCAACTGTTCCAAAGCATTACCAACGGCCACTGTTAAAAAGTGGCCGTTGGTGATTTTTCCCCTTATTGTCTTTACATTGGAAATCATTTTTGAATAGCTCTCCGCGTCAATACTGTTCAATTTTTTAGATAATTCATCCAAAGATGAAATAGTAAAGCCTATTTTTTCTTCTTCGATTAGCTCCGCCACCGCTGCCTTATCCCAAACAATAACAGGCAATCCCGCCAACAAATACAATGAGGTTTTATGTGGATTGTTGTATTGGATGTATTTACCAAAGGCTCCATCGCATTCTTTAATAGCATTTCCGTTCCACACCAAACCAAAATTTCCTTTTAATTTGTTCAATACCTCATCTGGAGCAAAAACTCCTTGATAATCCAATATGGAACTGGTTCTTACTTTTTCCTTTTGATAACCATTCCCATAAAGCCTCAGTATAAAATCTGTTCCTTCCAACTCATCCGCCTTGTAAAGAAATGCACTTTTTTCCATACCCAATCCACCTGCAAAAACTACATCCCTTCCAAAGCTACCTGGCATTTGGGGTAACTTCTGCCCCCTGGCCAATAAATAGTCAAACAGGTAGAGCGGCACCATTTTGCCCTTATAGCCATTTTCAACAAACCACTCCATCATGACCTCATTGTGCAATATCAGAACATCGGCTTTATTGAAGCGTTTCATTTCCTTTTTCACATACTTGCTCTTACCCATGAGGGTCTTTACATCATGGACGATCAAAATGATTTTACAGCCCTTGAGCTTGGCAATCCCGATCTTGTAATTGAAAAACTTGCTGAGCGGGTACTGCATGCACAGAATGGATGAAAAGGGCAATAAAATCAATCCTTTGGTAATTCCAAAAAAACTAATAAGGGCCCCAAGGGCCGAACTTGGATGATTGCTTTGCTTGAGCCCCAAGTTTTTGAACCCCATTTGGGACAAGACGCCTTCACAATCCATTTTGGGCTTGGATGCGGCATTTTTGGAAAACTTATAGTTTCGGGAAATATAGAACAGGCCAGTGTTTTGCATGGTACGCGTTTTTTTTCAAAAATATTCTTTTTAAGCAGCTAATCCATAAATTGCGGCCAACCATTTGTTAAAGCTATTAAAACACCGACCTGATGAAAAACAGTCACAAATATGATTATTTAATTGTTGGTGCAGGACTCTACGGCGCAGTTTTTGCCCACGAGGCAACCAAACACGGCAAAAAATGTCTGGTGATCGATAAAAGAAACCACCTTGGTGGAAATACCTACTGCGAGGAAATCGAAGGAGTCAACGTACATAAATACGGCGCCCATATTTTTCACACCAACGACAAGCCTATTTGGGACTATGTGAACAGTTTTGTCCCTTTCAACCGGTATACCAACTCCCCATTGGCAAACTTTCAAGGAAAGTTATACAATCTACCCTTCAACATGAACACTTTTTACCAACTTTGGGGAACAAAAACACCTGATGAAGCCAAGACGGTTCTTGAGGAACAAACCAGCAAGTACAGGAAAATCAAACCTTCCAACCTTGAAGAGCAAGCATTATCATTGGTCGGGGAGGATATTTATACAAAATTGATAAAGGGATATACTGAAAAACAATGGGGACGAAAGGCGACAGAACTTCCTGCTTTCATCATTAAAAGATTACCCTTAAGGTTTACATTTGACAACAACTATTTTAACGATGCTTACCAAGGCATACCCTCTGGAGGGTACAATAAACTTACCGAAGGTCTATTGAAAAATGTAGAGTGCAGGACAAATGTGGACTTCTTTAAGGAAAAAGGATGTTTGACCGAATTGGCCCGGCAGGTAGTGTTTACAGGGAAAATAGACGAGTATTTTGATTACTGTCATGGCAAACTCGAGTATCGAGGCTTGGATTTTGAACATCAAGTACTGAATCTATCCAATTACCAAGGAAATGCAGTCGTAAACTATACCGAAGCAAAAATTCCATTTACAAGGATCATAGAGCACAAACATTTTGAATTTGGCAATCAAAAGGCTACGGTGATCACAAAAGAATACCCCTTGGAAGCCTCATCGGATAAAGAACCGTACTATCCCATTAACGACATCAAGAATACCAAAATTTTCAAAGCATATCAAGAAATGGCAAAGAAAGAGACCACCATTTTTGGGGGACGACTGGCTGAATATAAATATTACGATATGCATCAGGTAATAGGTGCGGCCCTTAGCAAAACAAGAAAACTATTTATCGAAAAATCTTAATTCAACACGCAACTCTTGGCCCTGAATCCCGTCTAAACAATGAATGAATTTGCCCAAATTATTGTTTTAGCGGAAAGTAAGCAGGGAAATTGAGGGGCCGATTCTTTGTAAGAAAAAGAAACGTTCAAACAATTTTTTCGCTGATTTTTTGTTATAGCTTTGTACAAATTAAACACCACACCAATAAATTATGGCTGAATTGAGCACCCCAAGGCAAAAAATATCAGCACTTGTGATTACCTACAATGAAATGGGATACATTGAAAAATGTATCGACTCCGTTTCCTTTGCCGATGAAATTTTAGTGGTTGATTCCTACAGTACCGATGGTACTTACGAGTATCTTTTGGACCATCCCAAAGTAAAGGTGATTCAAAACCCTTTTGAAAATTTTACGGCCCAAAAATCGTTCACACTTAAACAGGCGACAAATGATTGGGTCTTGTTTTTGGATGCGGACGAGGTGGTTACAGAGAGTCTTCAAAAAGAAATTATCGACACCATAAACAGCCCAAATGCCCAAGAAGCATATTGGTTTTATAGAAAGTTTATGTTCCAAAACGAGCCTCTAAATTTTAGCGGATGGCAGACCGACAAAAATTATAGACTGTTCCGAAGGAGCAAAGCTCATTTCACCGATAGAAAAATTGTGCACGAAACTTTGGTTGTCGATGGCAAGTCTGGCATTCTAAAGGAAAAATTGATTCATTTCTGCTACAAAGATTATGAAGACTATAAAGGTAAAATGCTCAAGTATGGCAGATTAAAGGCCAAAGAAGACTTTTACAGGGAAAAGCATTTCAATTACCTTTTGATGACAGTAAAACCTATCTGGAAATTCTTCAACCATTACATTCTACGCCTCGGATTTTTGGATGGCAAAAAAGGATGGACCATTTGTTACTTGAACGCCCTTGGTGTCCTTGAAAGGTTCAAAACGTTAAAACGATTGGAAAAAAAGAACGAGCTTGCCTATTATTTGGTAATGCCATAGTGGGTCCAAACCATTTTATTGGATTTGGTCTCCTTTCTAATGGCTTGGTTCTTGGCAATGGATTCAGGTGTTTTATATCCCCTTTTATGATCTAAGTGCACGCAGACCGCACTATAACGTAACTGTTTCGATTTTATCCCAAAATTGAACAAACGCTCCCCCAATTCACGATCCTGCCCACCGTACTGCATACGTTCGTCAAAACCGTTCACGTTTAAAATATCCTTTTTCCAACCCGATGAATTATGACCGTTCCAGCTGGCATTGGTCGGAGTGAAAGTATTCAACAACTTGGAAACAATTCCATTTGCCGTGAGTTTGTTGTTCTTAAAAGTCTTTGGAATACCTTTTTCCTTGAGCCAATGAATATTAAAACAATGCTGGTTTTCAATATCTTCAAGGGTAATCATTTTGGAAATGTTCATGGGCAGCATATAGTACCCGCCAGAAATAAAGTATCCAGGTTCTTTGTTAATGTAGTGGACCTCAACAAAATCTTCCCGTGGAATGCAGTCACCATCTGTCATAATAATATAATCGGCATTGCACGCCTCCACTGCCTTATTGAGAATTCTTGACTTTTGGAACCCGTCGTCCTCTTGCCACACATGGATAATATTGTAAAAAACCCTTTTGGACATCTCTTCCACTAACTCCTTGGTTTTGGGACCGGAACCATCATCGGCAACAACCACTTCAAAATCCTTGAAAATTTGGCAGTTGAACCCCCACAGCACTTTTTTCAGCCACTCTTCGGCGTTATAAGTGCTTACAATTACTGATATTTTCGGTGATTCCATTTCCTTTTGGTTCATCTGGGCAAAAATAGAAATATTAAATGTTATCTCATATCCTTAATTTTGTGATTCTAAACTTCCAAAATGAAGGTCAAAGAAATCCCTGTTTCACTTTTTCATCAAGCTAAGTTGGCTTGGCAATCCAAGGAAAAGCTTACGTCCGATAAAAAGCAGGTTCCGGTAATAGTTTCATTGGCTTCAATCCCATCAAGATTAAACATTGTACACCTCACCATTCGGAGTTTGCTGGATCAAGATGTGTTACCGGAAAAAATCGTGCTTTGGTTGCACAATGATTTAAGGGGAAAAATCCCAAAAAAACTTAATGGGCTGATTGGAGACTTGTTCACTATTGAATTTACGGACTATTACAGTTCACATAGAAAACTTGTAGAACCTCTTAAGCATTATCCAAAAAAAGCCATCATCACTTGTGATGATGATATGATGTACCGGAAAAACTGGCTTTCAAAACTGTATGAAGCCCATCAAGGGCATCCAGATAAAATCATTGCCAATCAAACCCGGTGCATTGCTTATGATGAATCAGGGGAACCGCTCCCGTACAGGCAATGGAAACCGAGTGGATCGGGCTGTGAAAACCCTGAATTAACATTGCCCATTGGTGCTGGGGGTACTTTTTACCCACCCAACACCATGCATGAACAGGTTTTTGACAAAGACCTATTCTTAAAGCTTGTTCCACATGCCGATGATCTATGGTTTAAGGCCATGGGACTTTTAAGAAATACTGTTTCAATACAAGCCGGAAATACCGGAAAAGACCCCATCCCAATTTGGGGTTCACAAAAGGTTTCCTTGAAAAAAGGGAATATTGGAATGGACAAAAACAGGACACAATGGATGGCCTTAACCAACCATTTTAATCTAAAATTCGAGAACATTGATTGAAGAAATCAACAACTGCAATAAAATACTGCAAGAAGGCGGGCTCATCCTCTACCCTACCGATACGGTCTGGGGCATAGGCTGCGATGCCACCAACCCCGAAGCCGTTAAAAAAGTATACGCCCTCAAAAAAAGGGAAGATACCAAAGCCCTCATCTGTTTGGTGGCCAACCAGGCTATGCTGGAGCGCCATGTTAAGGAAGTGCCCGATGTGGCCTACGATATTATGGACTTGGCCACAAAACCCACCACCATTGTGTTTGACAATCCCATCGGCATTGCCGGCAATCTGATAGCTAAAGATAATACATTGGCTATCCGGGTGGCTTCCGATAAATTCTGCCAATATCTCATCAATAAATTCAGAAAACCGATAGTTTCCACATCCGCCAATATTTCGGGGAATCCTACCCCAAAACAATTCAAGGATATTGATGAAGAAATTTTAAAAGGAGTGGACTATGTGGTAAATTTGCCCGATGAAAATATAAACCCTTCCCCATCCTCCATCATTAAATTGAGTACAGACGGACAGGTGAAGGTTATTCGGGAATAATAATGGCGAAGGAATTCCATACAAAGGCAATACAACATCCTATTTTTAAACTTATTGGCGAAGCTTCGGACGAGCTGGGAGTGGATTCTTATGTAATCGGCGGGTTTGTGCGTGATTACTTTTTAAAACGAAACACCCCAAAGGACATAGACATTGTCGCCATTGGCAGTGGAATAGAACTTGCCAAAAAGGTGGCCTCCAAACTGAAGGGCAAACCAGAAATTTCCGTGTTCAAGAATTTTGGCACCGCCATGATCAAGCACAAGGATTTGGAGCTTGAATTTGTGGGTGCCCGAAAAGAAAGTTATAATCGCGATAGCCGAAAACCCATTGTGGAAGATGGCACCTTGGAAGATGACCAAAACCGTCGCGATTTCACCATAAATGCCATGGCCTTGGCTTTAAATGAATCCAATTTTGGGGAGCTTTTGGATCCTTTTGACGGTTTGGCCGATTTGGACCGAAAAATTATCCGGACACCTTTGGAGCCCGGCATTACTTATTCCGATGATCCCTTACGGATGATGCGGGCCGTTCGATTTGCCACACAACTGCATTTTACCATTGAACTGCAATCGCTCCGGGCCATTACGGAAAACAAAGACCGCATCAAAATAGTTTCCAAGGAACGTATCGTGGACGAACTCCACAAAATTTTGATGAGCTCCAAGCCCTCCGTGGGTTTCAAATTGATGCACCAAACAGAACTTCTTCCATTGATCCTACCTGAATTGACGGCTCTACAGGGAATAGAGGAAAAGGAAGGACAACGCCACAAGGACAACTTTTGGCATACCTTGGAGGTGGTGGACAATATTGCTGAAACCACCGACAACCTTTGGTTGCGCTGGGCCGCATTGTTGCACGACATCGGAAAGGCGCCCACAAAAAAATTCCATGAAAAAATTGGTTGGACCTTTCATGCACACGAATTCGTGGGAGCAAAAATGGTATACAAACTCTTTAAAAGGTTGCGAATGCCTTTGAACGAGAAAATGAAGTTCGTTCAAAAAATGGTGTTGATGAGTTCAAGGCCCATCATACTATCCGAGGACCATGTAACCGATTCCGCCGTAAGGCGATTGGTTTTTGATGCGGGCGATTCTGTGGAAGATCTGATGACTTTGTGCGAGGCCGACATTACAACCAAGAACCCGCGTAAACAGAAAAAGTACAAGAACAATTTTAAGATAGTCCGTCAAAAAATAGTCGAAGTAGAGGAAAGGGACCACATCCGAAACTTTCAACCGCCCGTTTCTGGTGAAGAGATTATGAAAACCTTCAACCTAAAGCCCTCAAAAGAAATTGGAATTATAAAAGACGCCATCAAAGAAGCCATTCTAGAGGGAGAAATTCCCAACGAGTATGAAGCCGCCTACCATTTTATGTTGGAAAAAGGCAAAAAAATGAATCTAAAAGTCCACTCCGAATGAAAAAGAACAAATATGTAGTGTATTGGTTGTTAACAGGATGCTTTCTGATTTTTGTGATGGTTTTGGTGGGGGGCATTACACGGCTCACCCATTCCGGACTTTCCATTTCCGATTATAAACTGATACAGGGCACCATACCGCCAATGAACGAGCAGGAATGGCAAGAGGCATTTGAACTGTACAAACAATACCCTGAGTACCAAAAACTCAACTATCACTTCGGAATCGAGGAGTTTAAGGACATCTACTTCTGGGAATGGCTGCACAGGGTTATAGGTAGATTTATCGGCGTGGTATTCATTTTGCCGTTCTTATACTTTTTGTTCACCAAAAAATTGGACAGACCCACGATAAAAAAATGTTTGATTTTGCTCTTTATGGGCGGATTCCAGGGCTTTTTGGGTTGGTACATGGTAAAAAGTGGTCTTGTGGACCGTCCCGATGTATCCCACTATAGGTTGGCGGCTCACTTGACCACCGCATTTCTCACCTTTGCCTATAGTTTGTGGGTAGCCTTGGATCTCATTTACCCAAATAAAAAAGAAATCAATATAAAAATCAGGAACCTGGTTCGAGTTGGACTTGTCCTCCTCTTGTTACAGATTATCTGGGGTGCCTTTGTGGCAGGTTTGGACGCAGGTTTTATACACAACCATTGGCCCTTGATGAACGAAGGCAAACTGATGCACGAAACCGTGTACATTGAGCAACAACCCCTGATCAAAAACTTTTATGAAGGGAAAAGCGGGGTACAGTTTGTACACCGATACCTAGCTTATGCTGTAGTTGGTTTTATTGCGTTGATTTGGTACAGAACACGAAAAATACAGACAACACCACTTCAAGAAAAAGGATTGAAATCCTTGCTGATATTGGTTTTTGTACAATTTGTATTGGGTGTGTTTACATTAATTTATGCCGTTCCCCTTTGGTTGGGAATTGCGCATCAAATCGGTGCATTTTTCCTTTTGGCAGCTATGACTTTTACTTTGCATAGGTTCGCCAAATAAGGTCTATTATTGTACCTTTGTGCCCACTCTAAAATTTTATGGATGATTTATAAAATCAGGATAATACTTGATGCTGAGGAAGATATCTTTCGCGATATCGAAATTGAAGACCAAAGTAATTTGGAGGATTTCCACAATGCCATAACCCAAGCTTTTGGTTTTGAAGGGAGTGAAATGGCCTCCTTTTACACCTGTGATGAAGAATGGAACCAAGATGAGGAAATTGCCCTCTTTGACATGAGCGAGAGCGGTTCCGATATCCGATTGATGAACGACACATCCCTTGACGATGTTTTAACGGAGGACAATCCAAAAATGATCTATGTGTACGACTTTTTTAGCATGTGGACCTTTTTTGTGGAATTGGCCGATATTGTTGACAAAGAAGATGGCAAGGTATACCCGAACCTGCTGTTCACCTTTGGTGAACTGCCCGATGCCCCTCCAGAAAAGCAGTTTGAGGCAAAGCCCAGCGATGATGAAGGTGATTTTGACGATCTCCTAGATAGGTACGACGATATGGACTTTGACGAAAACTGGAATTAAAAGAACGCTTCACCTAAGTTTTAACCCTTAACACTTTACCTAAAAATGCTAAACCTATATTCCGCCCAGATCGAAAGCATTTCGCTTCACCGTGTAGGCAATAAAAGTAAAAACGAATCCGCTTTTTTGTCCGCAGAGCCTTTTTCGCTCAACGATGAAATGGCCGGTTTGCTAAAGGAATATTTCTTTAAGCCTTTCAGGGAAAAGGAGGAAAACTATTATAAGTTCAATCAAGAAGTGGACTTGGAATTCAATGAGGTCTGTACAGCGGTCACGGAAATTTTCGAAACCCCGTCCGATACCCATAGGTTGTCCAAAAAAATTACCACACACCTATATGAACAATCCAACCATCCGCATATAAAAAGTGGGGAGGTTTATGTGGTCCATTTTTCCGATATGGTGATCGACAACCAAAAAACGGATGCCGTAGGTATTTTTAAAAGTGAATTGAAGCACGATTTCCTTCAATTTGAGGAAAAGGAACACAACTTGGAGATTTTGATTCGCCAAGGAATCAACATCAACAAACTGGACAAGGGCTGTATTGTGTTCAACGTGGGCAAGGAAGAAGGTTACAAAGTGCTATCGGTGGACAGCAATCGATATGACGCCAAATATTGGTTGGAGAACTTTTTGGGCGTTGCCCCATTAACGGATGAAAACTTTTATACCAAGAATTACCTTAAATTCTGTCAAAACTTTGCAAAAGATGTGGTTTTGCCTGCCGAGGACAAACAACAGGAGGTAATGTTCATGAACCGTGCTGTGAACCACTTTGCCAAAAACGACAATTTTGAGGAAACCTCATTTTTGAACGAGGTTATGGAAAATCCGGAGTTGATTCCCGAGTTTAAGCACTACAAGGTGGAAAAAGGGCCAAAATACAGCATTGAGGACGTTTCCAATTTTGATATTGCCAACAAGGCGGTGAGCGACGCCCGTAAGAAGATAAAGAACGTCATCAACTTAGATACCAACATACAAATAAAGATGGATTTCATCAACCCGGAATCCGCGGAAAAATTTGTGGAAAAAGGTTGGGACGAGGAAAGGCAGATGTATTACTACCTTGTTTATTTCAACAAGGAACAGAAAAGTTAGAATTTCTTTTCTATAATCTGTTTCATACTTACATCCTCGTAGTTTCGCTTCACAAAATCCAGGGCGTGGATCAATACCTCTCCCATGGTGTTGCTATCCCTAAAGTTAATGTCCCCCGTTAGCTCCAACAATTGAGTTTTAAGCATTTCTATATTTTCTGGCGGGGCAATGGTGTCTTCTTTGCATACATCCAATAGTCGCTTAAGTCTTCTACCCCAGCTCAATATTCTTTTGGCAATGATGGAACGCTCCTCTACAATATACTGGTTTACGGAATCAATGGTCAATTTATCCTGGACCAAATCGACCATTGTTTTATTCTCCTTAAAAAATTGGGGGCGGTACACTTTTATTTTTCCTTCATAGCATTGTTGGTCAAAATCTATGGCCCTTATCTTATAGACCACACTATCAAAATCGTGGGTAGGAACTATAACATAATTATAGGAACGCATATCGCCCAGCAAACGGATCATGCATCGTTCATTGAATTTCACGAATTCCTTGGCAATCTGAGCTTTGTCGAATTCGGTGCACTTGGGCAGATTTTTCTTCATAAAAACATCCCCTGGTATACCAACAATGTGTTCTTCTATCAAGGTATTTTCGTAAATCACAAAATTGAGGTTGTACGGAGATAGCATGTGTTCAAGCTCCAAGCCATATACACGGGATGCATCTGTCTTTTTTACATAGAACAGGGTATAGTTATCGTTCAAAATGTTACGCACCTTTATCCTGAATGGCTTGGAGTTCCCAAAAGTGCAATAGTCCACATAATCCACATTTAAATAGGGGAAAATGGAATCGCTTCCATCCGAAACAAAACTGGAGTAGACACGCTTTAGGGCAAGGTCGATTTCATCGCGGTCAAACTCTGGATAGAACACCCTTACCCAAAGGGTATCTTCATCGTTGGCATCGTACACGGCAACACTTCCCGAAAAACGAAGCAGGTCATCGTAGTGGATGGGAATCTCTATTTTTCGATTGTAATATTTCAAATATTTATCCAAATCCTTGCTTATGGGATAGGCAGGTTTCTTTTTCGACATCAATTTTTCTTCCGACATTGTATTCGATTATTTTGTAACAAATTGCAATATACTTCGTCAAGTTAGTATAAACCATTCAAAAAACGATAGCATATCTTGGAAACAATACTGACCGTTAACCATCTTACCAAAAAATTTGGTTACCTCACAGCTGTCAAGGATCTTTCCTTTACCATAGAAAAAGGAAATGTGTATGGCATACTGGGACCCAATGGGAGTGGCAAGTCGACCACATTAGGAATTATTTTAAACGTGGTGAACCGCACTTCTGGAGATTTTGGCTGGTTCGATGGCACAATGTCCACACATGAAGCCCTTAAAAAAGTTGGTGCCATTATTGAGCGCCCCAACTTTTACCCGTACATGAACGCCATCCAAAATTTAAGGTTGGTCTGCAAAATCAAGGATGTACCAGAAACCAAGATTCAGGAAAAACTGGAGCTGGTAGGGTTATGGGACCGTCGCAACAGCAAGTTCAAAACCTATTCGCTGGGTATGAAACAGCGTATGGCCATCGCTTCTGCCCTGCTCAACGACCCAGAGATTCTTATTTTGGACGAGCCCACCAATGGTTTGGACCCGCAGGGGATTCACCAAATACGTGAGATCATCAAAAAAATTGCACGTCAAGGTACCACCATTTTATTGGCCTCCCACTTATTGGACGAGGTGGAAAAAGTGTGTTCCCACGTCATCATTCTCCGAAAAGGCGAAAGTTTGTACTCCGGCCCCGTAGATAGTATGCTGGCGAGCCACGGCTTTTTTGAACTAAGGTCCAACGATATTGACCAATTAAAGGAATTACTGGAAAAAAGTGCCAGTTTTGGAAAAATCGAAAACTTCAATGGAACCCTTACCGCTTATTTAAAGGAAGAAATGGATGCGGAAAGTTTAAACAAGATGCTATTCGATAAAGGGGTTGTACTGTCCCATCTTGTAAAACGGAAAGAGAGCCTCGAAGAACAATTTTTAACCTTGACCAAGAATCCATAATCAAAAAACGAATGTTACGTCTTTTACAAATAGAATTTATAAAACTTTGGAACAATAGGGCCAGTAAGGTGCTTATTATCTCCTATTTTGTGCTTTTGACATCCATTGCACTTATTGCCGCCATTAAGTTTGATATTGGCCCGGTCCAATTCCACTTGGCGGACCAAGGGATTTTCAACTTCCCGTATATTTGGCACTTCAATACCTTTGTCACGGCATTGTTCAAACTGTTTTTGGCCATTGTAATCGTCTCCATGATGTCCAATGAGTACAGCAACAAAACCATTAAACAAAACTTGATCGATGGCCTGTCGAAAAGGGAGTTTATCCTTTCCAAAGTACTCACGGTAATTTCCTTTGCCCTAATATCCACAATTTTTGTGTTCGTGGTCTCCATGATTCTTGGACTTGTATATTCAGACTACAACGAGGCCTCCATCATATTTTCGGATATGGAGTTTCTACCTGCATTCTTTTTTAAACTGGTGGGTTTTTTCTCATTCTGTCTTTTCTTGGGCATTTTGGTAAAGCGATCGGCCTTTGCCCTTGGCTTTCTCATTCTTTGGACCATTCTGGAACAAGTGGTATTTGGTTTGCTGGGCTGGAAAGTAATGAGTTGGGAAGCTGCAAAAGCGGTAAAACGGTTCTTCCCTTTGGAATCCATGTCCAACCTGATCAAAGAGCCTTTTACAAGGCTTTCAGCGGTACAGAACATAGGGCAACAGATCGGGGAGAACATGAAGTTCGACTACCATGTGTATTGGTACGAGTTCTTGATCGTTATGATCTGGACAGCTGTTTTCATCTATTTGTCCTACACACTGTTGAAGAAACGTGATTTGTAGTGCCATCGGATAATAATATTCAAGCATTGCTTCAATTTAGCATCTACCTTTAGTATTTTTATCGAATGAAATTTGAGGTAGTATCTGGCTTTAAGCCTACGGGCGATCAACCCGAAGCCATAAAACAGTTGGTTGAGGGCGTCGAGTCCAAAGCCCGGCACCAAACCTTGCTCGGGGTAACCGGATCGGGCAAAACGTTTACCGTGGCCAATGTGGTGGAATCCGTTCAGCGCCCAACCTTGGTTTTGGCGCACAACAAGACCTTGGCGGCACAATTGTACTCGGAATTCAAGCAATTTTTTCCCAACAATGCGGTGGAATACTTTGTTTCCTATTACGACTATTATCAGCCCGAAGCCTATATTCCAACGAGTGGACTTTACATTGAAAAAGACCTTTCCATAAACGAGGATATAGAAAAATTACGGTTGAGCACTACCTCTTCCCTCCTGTCAGGCAGACGGGATGTGCTCGTGGTAGCCTCTGTTTCCTGTCTGTACGGTATTGGTAACCCCGTAGAGTTCCAAAAGAACGTGATTACCATCCATCGGGACCAAGTAATATCGCGAACCAAGTTTTTAAAACAATTGGTTCAGAGCCTGTATGCCCGTACAACAGCAGATTTTAGAAACGGAAACTTTAGGGTGAAGGGAGATGTTGTTGATGTGTTTCCCGGCTATGCCGATCATGCTTTCCGGATTCACTTTTTTGGTGATGAAATTGAGGAGATTGAAGCATTGGATCCCCACAACAATAAAGTCATTGAAATTTACGAAACCTTGAACATCTATCCGGCAAACATGTTCGTCACCTCTCCCGATGTGCTTCAAAATGCGATAAAGGAAATTCAGGACGATCTTGTGAAGCAGATAGACTATTTTAAGGAAATTGGTCGTCCACTGGAAGCAAAACGCTTGGAGGAGCGCACCAATTTTGACTTGGAAATGATTCGTGAGCTGGGTTATTGCTCCGGAATCGAAAATTATTCAAGGTACTTGGATGGAAGAAAACCCGGCACCAGACCTTTCTGTTTGTTGGATTATTTCCCTGATGATTACCTTATGGTAATTGATGAAAGCCATGTAACCATACCCCAGGTACATGCCATGTACGGCGGGGACCGATCCAGAAAAGAGAATTTGGTGGAATATGGTTTCCGTTTACCTGCGGCCATGGATAACCGTCCATTAAAGTTTGAAGAATTTGAAACGCTTCAGAACCAAGTGATTTACGTAAGTGCCACCCCGGCCGATTACGAACTGGAGCTGAGCGAAGGGGTCTATGTGGAACAGATTATCCGACCAACAGGTTTATTGGATCCCGTAATCGAGGTGCGCCCCAGTGAAAACCAAATTGATGACCTCGTGGAAGAAATTCAACAGCGGGTGGAACAGGACGAACGTACTTTGGTGACCACGCTTACCAAACGTATGGCGGAGGAACTTACCAAGTACCTGTCCAGAATTGATGTTAGGTGCCGTTACATCCATAGTGATGTGGATACCTTGGAACGGGTGGAAATTATGCAGGACTTGCGCAAAGGTTTGTTTGATGTTCTCATTGGGGTCAATCTTTTGCGCGAAGGTTTGGATTTGCCCGAAGTATCGCTTGTAGCCATACTGGATGCGGACAAAGAAGGTTTTTTGCGCAGCAACCGTTCATTGACGCAGACGGTGGGTCGTGCAGCTCGAAACCTCAACGGAAAGGCCATCATGTATGCAGACAAGATTACCGATAGCATGCAAAAAACCATTGATGAGACCAATTACCGTAGGGACAAACAGATTTCCTACAACAAGGAACACAACATAACCCCAACGGCATTGAAGAAAAATCTGGACAGTGCCCTGGCCAAAAATTCGGTTTCCACCTATCACTTCCAAAAGGAGGAGCTACGGGCAGCAGAACTAGACCTTGATTATATAACCGAAGACCAAAAAGAAAAATTGATCAGGGAGAAAAGAAAGGCTATGGAAAAAGCCGCCAAAGAACTCAACTTTATGGAAGCGGCCAAGCTTCGGGACGAAATCAAAATGCTTCAGGAGAAGGAATAAAAAACGCGCCCCCGCTAATGCAGGGGCGCGCCTCAAACTAACCAACTAATCCAACCATCATGAAACACCTATAGTTGGTGTTCTAATGTCTTATCCTATTTCAATCAATCGTTTTGGTTTTGGCAATGCCTCTTGTTTTTTGGGCAATGTCAATTTCAATATTCCATCTTCGTACTTGGCGTCGATTTTAGATCCATCTACAGTTTCAGGCAATGTAAAGGCTCTTTTAAAAGAAGTAAAGGAAAACTCTTTTCTTGTGTAGTTGTCTTTGTTTTCCTCGTTTTCAGTTTTCACTTCACTGGATATGGTCAACACATCATTGTCCACCTCAACGGTAAAATCATCTTTTTTCATGCCAGGAACGGCAAGTTCCAATTCAAAACCTTCGGTATTTTCCTTTATATTCACAGCGGGCACAGAAGTATTCCACTTTTCTGTTCCACCGAACCAATCAGGACCCATAAAATCGTTCATCAAGGATGGGAAAAACAGGTTGTTTCTTTTTACTATACTCATGGCGATTCAATTTTAGTTAAACATTTAAATCAGCTTGTATAAGTCAAAACCTATACCAATAGAAAAAACATGTCTATATGGCATGATTTAAATGAAATTGCATGTCATTTTGACATCAATTGTAATGTGCCTTGAAGATATTGATAAGCACATCTGGCGGAACAATTTTGTTGGGATAGCGGTGCATCACCTCTAAAACCTGACTAATGGCTGTTGGAGGCAAACCCATTTTAAGCCCTATATTGTAAAGTGTATTGATTTCTTTTTTGTGCTGCTCCTGATCTATGTTCATGAGAAGAATAAGCCTATGGAATTGTACAATTCGCTCCGCTTGGGTTTTTAGGCGTACTTTTGGGGATTTTTCCTTTAACAGACCATCAAAAATATCTTTACTAACACCCAAACTTCGGGCTACTTGCAGCAAAAAACCATACTCCGACCGTTTCAAGGAATGATCTACCCTGGCAAAGGCAATCATCTCCGAAAGCATGCTCAATTTTTCCTTGTAGGTTCCCATATAGATGGTTTTGGTTTGCAATCTTTATTAGATAACTCCAAAACACCTCGTTTTAGTACATAAAAAAGCCCTGAAATTCAGGGCTTTTTCTAACTAACTCAAACAATTCCCGTTTTTAAGCGGTAATTCGTACTGGAAGTTCGTAAACCCTACCTGGGGCTACGTTGTCCAATTTCACCTTTTTGTAGTTCAAACGATTTTTCACGAAACCTTCTAAAATCTCATCTTTTGTTTCTACGGAAAGTACCACCAATTCACCCTTCTCGTTCACTATAAAGCGAACTTCGGCAGTCATTTCCCTATAATCTGCGTTGAATTGATTTTCTTTCAACATTTCGTAGATCTGGCTAGAAAGATTGTTTGCTTTCATTGGTTTTTTGTCTTCTGTTGCAAAAGCACTCATTGTGGCAAATAGTGCCAACGCTACCGATACAGTTTTTAATTTTCTCATGATCTTTGTTTTTTGATTAAAATTGATGATTATCGATTTGTCAATATTTGGACTTGATTAACGCCCCTTTTTAATGACACTTCAAAAATAAGACGATCAAAAAATAAAATCGTTACGGTTTAGTGGGATTTAACAAATGTTTAATGTCTCTCTACTTGGGCAAATACCGGCTTTTATCACGAGAAAAATTCCATCCCTTAAACCTTATTTTCGGAAACCGTTCAAAACGAAATAAGTACAAATATCAATGGTTGGGTCAGCGCTAAAAAGGACGGTTTTTCGGGTCAATAAAACAAAAAAGGGCAACGTTAAGATAACGTTGCCCTTTAACATTTTTTAGGATTCTGAGGGTCTAGCTCAAAACCTCTTCCACTTTATCCGCAGCTTCCTTAAACTGTACGGCAGAATGTACTGCCAAACCGGAGTTGTCAATGATTTCTTTGGCCAATTCGGCATTTGTTCCCTGAAGCCTAACAATAATCGGTACCTGTATGGCATCTCCCATGTTTTTATAAGCATCTACAACGCCCTGCGCCACACGGTCGCAACGAACTATACCTCCAAAAATATTGATAAGGATTGCTTTTACATTGGGATCCTTTAGGATAATACGGAATGCCTCCTCAACCCTTTTGGCGTCTGCAGTACCACCTACATCCAAGAAGTTTGCCGGTTCCCCTCCTGCCATTTTGATCAAGTCCATGGTAGCCATTGCCAATCCGGCGCCGTTTACCATACAACCTACGTTGCCATCCAAATCAACATAGTTCAAGCCGACTTCACGCGCTTCAACCTCGATCGGGTTTTCTTCGCGAAGGTCACGCATTTCAGCATAAGCCTTTCTTCTGTAAAGCGCATTGTCATCAATGGATACTTTGGCGTCTACAGCCATGATTTTATCGTCCGAAGTCTTCAATACCGGATTTATCTCAAAAAGACTGGCATCGCTTTCCTCATAAGCCTTGTACAGGGACATTACAAATTTCACCATCTCCTTGAAAGCTGTACCGGACAATCCTAAATTAAAGGCTATCCTTCTAGCTTGGAAAGGCAAAAGCCCCATTCCGGGATCAATTTCTTCGGTAAAGATCAAATGAGGGGTCTTTTCTGCCACCTCTTCTATATCCATACCTCCTTCGGTAGAATACATGATCATGTTTCTTCCGGTTCCCCTGTTCAACAGAACGGACATGTAAAACTCGCTGGTTTCACTGTCTCCCGGGTAGTACACATCTTCGGCCACCAATACCTGATGTACTTTTTTACCTTCGGCAGATGTTTGTGGGGTAACAAGGTTCATCCCAATAATGTTACCTGCTAGTTCTTCCACTTCTTTCAAGTTTTTGGCCAATTTTACGCCACCGCCCTTACCACGGCCACCGGCATGCACTTGCGCTTTTATTACGTGCCATCCGGTCCCGGTTTCCTCTGTAAGTTGTTTTGCAGCGTCTACTGCTTCTTTGGCGTTGTGGGCAACAATTCCTCGTTGGATTCTAACTCCAAAACTGGCTAAAATCTCTTTTCCTTGATATTCGTGAAGATTCATCTGTGAATTTACTTTTGTTTGCAGACAAAAATAGAAAACACCGCTGACAAATTGAAGATGTTAAATGATTAATTCGTAATTGACAGAATAAAT
Source organism: Flagellimonas halotolerans (assembly GCF_035818535.1). Taxonomy (NCBI): domain Bacteria; kingdom Pseudomonadati; phylum Bacteroidota; class Flavobacteriia; order Flavobacteriales; family Flavobacteriaceae; genus Flagellimonas; species Flagellimonas halotolerans. The sequence goes on from NZ_JAYKYV010000004.1 coordinate 52,121, forward strand.
AACCACTTTCTGCTTTGGAAAGCTTACAACTTGAAATCTTGAAAGTCCAAAGGGTCGAAATTTTTGAAATGTCCGTTCATTTCGATGACTTCCTTGGTTCGGTTTACCTCGTTTAAAATATTTGTGGTGGCTTCTAAATGCTTTTTTATAAAATTCAAACGATCAGTTTCCTTCCTCAAGAGCAACAATTCATATTCCTGTTCAAAGGAAAGCCCCATTTTGTGCGCCAATGAATAGCTGTTGAACTGTTTGGGGGTTGTTTTCGTGAACGGGACATCCATGATATCGTATAGGGCCTCCACTTTTTGAAGCACTTCTTCCCTTAAACTTTCATCGGCATCGTTTTCCATTTCCAAGAATTCAACTTCTCCTCCAGCATACAACTTGCCTTCCATCTGTTTTTCAAAGCTCAATACTTTAAATACTTGGCGTGCCACACAAACCACGTCCATTTCTCCAGATTCGTAGGTATTCACCACTTCCACCAATTGTACCTCGGTCCCGTATGAAATTGCATTGTTAATAAAAACCGGGACACCAAAGGTCAAAGCTTCCTTTCTGCAATCGGAGATCAACTGTTTGTAACGGTCTTCAAAAATATGCAGCGGTACGGTTTCGCCTGGATAAAATACGGATTGTAATGGAAAAAAGGGTAGCTTCATTTTCACAATTTATTTAAAAATACATATCAAAACCTAAAACCACAACTTCAAGAGACCCCACTGTTGTTTCAAATAAAACAACTTGTTATATTTTGATAAAAATGTTTTATTTCTTGCGTGTATAAGTAACAACATATAGTTTTGTTTAAAATTCCGTTTTACATGAATTCTAAGGACTTACTTCAGCTTACCGAGCAGTTTGGCGCACCTCTTTATGTTTATGATGCCGATAAGATCACCTCACAATATAAAAAGCTCACCAATGCCTTTAAAGGGGTACCCAATCTTAAATTGAACTATGCGGCCAAAGCTTTGTCCAATCTTAGTATCTTAAGATTGTTGAACAGCTTGGGGAGCGGTTTGGATACGGTATCCATCCAAGAAGTTAAACTAGGGCTTTTGGCGGGCTTCAAGCCGGAATCCATCATTTTTACCCCCAACGGCGTTTCCTTGGAAGAGATTGAGGAAGCTGCTGCCCTTGGCATTCAAGTTAACATAGACAATCTCTCCATTTTGGAACAATTTGGAAGCAAGCATCCCGATATCCCCGTTTGTATTCGGATTAACCCTCATGTAATGGCGGGAGGCAATTCCAAAATATCCGTTGGACATATCGATTCAAAATTCGGGATCAGCATTCACCAAATACCACATTTGTTGCGTATTGTGGAGTTGACCAATATGAACATCAACGGAATCCACATGCACACCGGTAGCGATATTTTGGATATTGATGTGTTTCTTTATGCGTCCGAAATTCTTTTTGAAACCGCAAAAAACTTCAAGGATCTAGAGTTTATAGATTTCGGTAGCGGGTTTAAGGTACCTTACAAAGAGGGCGATATCCAGACCAATGTAGATGAATTGGGCAAAAAACTCACCACAAGATTCAACGAATTCTGTAAGGAATACGGCAAAGAACTTACCCTCGCCTTTGAGCCCGGTAAATTTTTAGTGAGCGAAGCGGGTCACTTTTTGGCAAAGGTCAATGTAGTGAAACAAACCACTTCCACGGTTTTTGCAAGTGTGGACTCGGGCTTCAATCACCTTATCAGACCTATGTTGTATGGTTCCAACCATCAAATCATCAATATATCCAATCCAAAAGGCAAGGAACGCTATTACTCCGTTGTTGGGTACATCTGCGAAACGGACACATTTGGAAGCAACCGTAGAATCAACGAAATATCCGAAGGTGACATATTGTGCTTTCAAAATGCCGGTGCCTATTGCTTTACCATGGCCAGCAACTATAATTCCAGATACAGACCGGCCGAAGTGCTTTGGTACCAAGGAAAAGCCCATTTAATAAGAAAAAGGGAAACCTTTGATGACATCCTGCACAACCAGGTAGATGTAAAAGGGCTTTTCGAATCACCTAAGAAACAGACCGTAAAATAACAGCAAAGCCCTATCAGACTGTTAAAACGAATACTTTTTTGGCACAATTTTCGTTAGTTTTGTATTGATATGACGACAATTACGTCAAAAACCAAGACTATGCGCTCAATTTACACCCAAATCAGCTTACTTTTTATAGTGTTTATAGGCTTTAACGCCCAAGCTCAAGATATTCAATGGATTTCTTGGGAGGAAGCCGTACAACTTTCCAAAACTGATGCCCAACCCAAAAAAATCTTTGTGGATGTTTATACAGATTGGTGCGGATGGTGCAAAAAAATGGATAAAAACACGTTTCAACATCCCGAGGTATCCAAATACATGCAGGAGAATTTCTACATGGTAAAGATGGATGCTGAGGGCAAGGACCCTATTGAGTACCAAGGCAAGACATTCAAGTTTGTTCCGTCTGGCAGAAGGGGTTACCATGAATTGGCAGCTGCGCTATTACAGGGTAAGATGAGTTACCCTACCGTAGTTTTCTTGGACGAACAATTGAATATGCTTTCCCCTGTTCCTGGATATCAGCAGGTAGAGCCTTTTATGCAGATTGCCAAGTACTTCGGCGACAATATTTACAAGGATAAGGATTGGCAAACCTACGCAGGGAAGTAAATTCTCCCCTGCGGGCTTAACTTTATTTTATAATTTACCTACTATAATTCGGGCTTTCTTTGGTAATGGTCACATTGTGCGGGTGACTTTCGTGGATACCGCTTGATGTAATCTTTACAAAACGGGCATTGTTTTTTAAAGTTTCAATATCGCCTGCTCCGCAATAGCCCATACCTGCTCTTAGACCTCCAATAAATTGGTGCATGCTTTCCTCCAGTTCACCTTTGTACGGCACTCGGCCAACGATGCCCTCGGGGACCAATTTCTTGATATCGTCCTCAACATCTTGGAAATAGCGGTCCTTACTACCTTTTTTCATAGCCTCCACAGAGCCCATTCCACGGTACGATTTAAATTTACGCCCTTCGTAAATAATGGTTTCTCCCGGAGATTCTTTGGTACCGGCCAACAAAGAGCCCAACATCACTGTATCGGCTCCGGCTGCCAATGCCTTGGGAATATCTCCTGTATAGCGGATACCACCATCGGCAATTACGGGAATTCCTGTTCCCTTTAATGCGGCAGAAACCTCCAAAACTGCGGAAAACTGTGGAAAACCAACACCTGCCACAACACGAGTGGTGCAAATGGAGCCTGGTCCAATTCCCACTTTAACGGCATCGGCACCTGCCTCAACCAAATATTTGGCAGCTTCGGCGGTTGCAATGTTGCCTACCACCACTTCCAATTCTGGAAAAGACTTCTTCACTTCTTTTAAAATACTCACCACACCTTTGGTGTGACCGTGGGCCGTATCAATAATTATGGCATCCACACCTGCCTTTACCAATGCCCCGGCTCTATCAACAGCGTCTGCCGTCACCCCTATGGCAGCAGCTACGCGCAAACGTCCGTATTGATCTTTATTGGCAATGGGTTTTTGGGAAAGTTTGGTGATATCCCTAAAAGTAATCAAACCGATAAGTTCCTCCTTATCGTTGATCACTGGTAGTTTTTCAATTTTATTTTCCTGTAGGATTACCTCAGCTTGTTGCAACGAAGTACCTTCTGCCACTGTAACCAAATTTTCGGAAGTCATTACATCGGCTATGGGCCTATCATCATTTTTCTCAAAACGGAGATCGCGGTTGGTTACAATACCAATAAGCCTTTTATTGTCATCCACAATCGGGATTCCACCAATACTATGCTCTTTCATGCTGGCCTTGGCATCACGTACCACAGATTCCAAAGGAAGGGTAACGGGATCCATGATCATTCCGCTTTCTGCACGCTTTACCTTTCTAACCTTGATCGCCTGTTGCTCAATCGTCATGTTCTTGTGAAGAACACCAATGCCACCCTCCCTTGCCATGGCAATTGCCATACGCGATTCGGTTACCGTATCCATGGCCGCGGAAACAATGGGCACATTTATGGTAATGTTCTTGGTAAATTTTGATTGAATGTTTACTTCTCTGGGAAGTACTTCGGAGTATGCCGGCACAAGAAGAACGTCGTCATAAGTAAGTCCTTCTCCAACAATTTTGTTTTGGTGAGCTTCCATTGCAATTACGGATTAATTGCGTGCAAATATACCACTAATTTATTTGATTACCTCGTTGTGCCGATATTACATTTTCCCACTTATTCGGAAATTCATTTCAATTATTTAGAATGATTCTATATAATTATTATCTTTATGACTCAATTCTTTTTTATGTGCAACTATTTAAATGTAATGAACCGATCCAAAAATGGGGTGCTTACTTTTTGCAACCGCAGCAAATTATTCCAATTGATATATAACAATCTCTGTTTTGAACTCTACGAGTGGGAACTGGAAGCTTTGAAGGAGTACATAGAGCAACTGGATATACCTTATTGGGAGAACCACCTGAAAAATTGGGGCCACCAACGTAAAATACCTATTTCAGTGGGGAAAAAGCACTTCATTATTTTGGTGAACAAAGAAGAAGTAAGTGAAATATTGAGCCTGCTTCGTTTCGAAAAACAAAAGGTGAAGCTTTTAACGCATGATGAAATTGACTATCAATTTATAGAGAACTAACTTATCGTACCTGCAGTAATCTGTTGGGAAAAATACATTGCCTCAGTACCTGGCCTGCCGGCCCCTCATAGGTAATCGTCATTAAATTCCGGAAAGCACCACTACATACCCAAACCGGACCTCCCAGCAAAAAAAAAATAGATGAAATGGAAAGTACATGGGTATGAATTACGGTAAGCATTTCACCTTCCCCTTTTTTAAACTTCATCACTTCTGCTCCTTCACTATCTTCCTTGCCCAAGTAATTTTCCCAGATTCCAGTGGGAGTGGCCGATGCTGCTCCTTGAACAAAAAGTCATCCTGTAAAATATCCTATCGGTAGGACAATTATAAAAACCGCGATAAAAAGCCCAAGCTCTTTGGGAAAGGTAGTCAGCAAACCATTCGCCATTGCTTCTGATATTTGGGCAGTTCTTATAGTTTAAATTGCAAGGTGGTATAAACGGTTCTGGGTTCAGCAGGAATGATTCCCGGTCCAGGGTATCCTGTAGCCCTACGTGTAAAATATGAATTATCCAGTACATTGTTTATTCCTGCCTCCAATTTGAATCTTTTATAGGTATAGGACAGGGACAGGTCCAAGATGTCGTAAGCCGGTATTGTACCCTCGATCCCCCTTTGGTTATCGTTCACATCTTGGGGCGCATTGGTGGCATCTGTGTATTGTTCTGACAAATAGGTGTATTGCAAGCTCCCCAAAAGGTTGCCATAACCAAAACTCACCCCGGTCTTTAGATTGATCTTGGGTATGAATTCCACTTGGTTGCCCTCTACATTATTTTCATCGGAAGAAAGATATTCTGAATCTGTAAGGGCCAAATTAACAAAGTAGTTCAGTCTTAGTTTGTCGTTTCCCCTAAAGAAAAGTTCTTTTAGATTAACATCTGCAAAACTCTCGAGACCATACATAAAGGCAGTCCCTATATTTCCCCTAAACCGAACTATTCTGCCGGTCTCCACTAGTTCCCCTTGTGCATTTACCCTGGTTTCGTTCCGAAGGACCTCTCCCAACCGATCATCATACAACAAGCCAAAGACGCTTAGGTCATAATTTAAATACTCACCTATATGCCCCCTAGTTCCCAGATCAGCAGTGAACCCATCTTCATCAGAAATATTTTCATCTACCTGAAAGGAGGGGTTTACCACCCGAATATCATTGAAGGTCACTGATCTGTAGTTTTGTGAGAAGTTGGCGTAAAGTTCGGATTCCGTGCCCAGGTTGTATGTGGCGCCCAGGCCCAACAATACAAAATTCCGCTCAAAGGTCCTGTTATCGGGAACCTCTTCATTGAGAAGGGGGTTTCCTGCCAAGTCCAGAACAATATTTCTATAACTTCCCTTCCCTTCCGTTTTTATGTACTCAAAGCGAAAACCGGGGGTTATGGAGAACTTATCTGAAATTGTGAAAATATTCTCGCCAAATACCGCCAGATTTAGATTGGGAAACTCAAATTGGGACTGTCTCTCGTAATTGGGAAACTCATCATCGGCAAAAGCAAACTCCGGAGCATCGGATGTACTTCCCGGCCCCTGCCTTTGATCGTTGGATGATTGATAGTATTTGGCCCCGAGCAAAAGCACCTGGTTTCTTTCAGCTATTTGGTAACGGGTCAGCAACCGGCCTTCTCCCCCCCAGTTTTGAAAATTGTCCTGCAACAACTCCCTGGGCTCATTGGGGTCATCTGGTTGTGAAACACGATTGGTCCTAAATCCCAACGCGTTCCTGGTGGCATCCAGGGTGAAAAGATTTAGGCTAAAATCTGTTTTTGCTGAAAGCTGATGGTCCAACCGCAAAGAAAAAAGCTTCCAATCCACATTGAACCAGTTTCTATTTCTATTGCTGAATGATGGGTCTTCCAAGAATTGTGCATCGGTCAACCCGCCCGGTTGCTTGGCCAGATAGTTAAAAAATGTGGTCTCCAGGGTCAACTTGGTCCTCTCGGAAATTTGATACCCAAAGTGGCCGTGAAAATTTCTACTATTAAAGTTGGTGTTGGGGCGAAACCCATTTCCTTGCTTGTAATTAAAATACGTGTAGTAGCTAAAGTCACCTATAGTTCCACTTAGGCTGTTGAAACTAGTGAACAGGTCGTACGAGCCCACTGTTTGTCTTGATACCAGTTCTAACTTTTTAAATGGGTTGGGCTTCTTGAACTTAAAGTTGACCAACCCCCCAAACTGAGGACCATACTGCAATGAGGCCGCTCCCCTGACCACCTGGATTTCACTCAGGGCTTCGGCCGGAGGAGTATAATAGCTTTCGGGATATCCCAAAGCGTCTGCACTGATGTCATAACCATTCTGCCTAACATTGAAATTTGCGGTTCTGTTGGGATCCAATCCCCTACCTCCAATGTTCAACTGCAGGCCGGCATCCCCATTTTCATAAATATTCAGTCCAACTACCTGCCCGTAGATTTGGCGGGGATTGTTGGCGGCAAGGTTTCCAGTCAGGTTTTCAATCAGGACCACTTCACTCTTTTTGCCTGAATAAATGGCCGTTCCCTCAACTTTATCAAGTTTCTGAAGTCCAAAAACTTTCTCCCTTTGTTCGGTCAGCACTACCTCCGACAGTTGCTCCCCCAAAGGTTGTAATGTAAGAAGTAGGAAAGTGTCCTTTTTTATCTCCAAGGACTGCTCGTAGACATGCATGCCAAAGGCAAAGGCAACCAGTTTGTACGTTCCGGTAGGGACATTGTGAAATTGAAAATCACCATTTTCAGAGGTCGTGGCCAGCCTTTGCAATTGGGTTATGTACACTTCTGCCCCTGCCACGGGGCGGTTTTCGGCATCTGTCACATTACCTGAAAGATCAACCTGTCCCCAGGCCAATATTGAAAATAGTAAAAGAAAAGCGGTGCTTCTAAATTCCTTTGATCTCATCCTTAAATGGTAATATCCACGTTTTGTGTTTAAATGAATCTTTTTCCTGTGCCAAATCCACTTTGGGGTCTATAAAGGGCTGGCTAAGCCGCCCGTTCAGTGCTACATAGCTTTCTACATAAACACCTATATTTTGATGTCCGTCCTTCTCAAAGTGCTGTTTAAGGTAATGGGCATATTCCAAAATAAAGTCTGGCTGAAAAGCCATTTGTTTTTCTTGAAAAGGGGTTAAAAAGTCCTTGTTGTCCACATAGAACCATTTTTTGGTCACCTTGTCCACAATTTTAAACTGGGCATAACCGGATTTTTCCATTAACATGACCCGCCAAGAAAACCGATAGCCTTCCTCGGTCCAAAACAATTCTCCGGGATACCATTGGTATCGCCATGGAAAAAGTAGCTGTATTGCAAAAAACAGGGCAACCAGGCCATATTTTAGTTTTCCAAAGGCCCCTTCTTTGTAGGGCGACACCTTTCCATTGTCAAATTGACTTTTTGCAACTCCCACTATTTTTGAAATGTAGGCCAGGATCCTGTGGTGCAGTTTGGCATCAAAAAAAATGAGAGCGGACAAGATCATGATGTAGGGAAACATGCCTATTGGAAACAAAACACGGGTCAGCACATGAAAAAATACCACTAAAAAGAAGCCCAAATAACGGGTCTTGTTCCATAGGAGCAGAAATGGTATGGTCAAATCGTATAGGGCACCTCCCCAGCTAAGGGTATAGTGCACCCATTCCTTTGTCATTAAATCTCCGATCAAGGGTATGTAGAACTTGGAGGGCAACCAAATTTTCAAGGGCATGGCCTTTATCAACCAATCCGAGTTGAGTTTTGCCAATCCTGCGTAGCAATACACAATCCCCAACAGAAGTTTTATACCATCAATGGTCCACTTTGGGACATATTGGAAAGCTTTGATATGGCCCCTTTTTGCATCTACCGAGAAATAAGCGTTGGCCGGGAGAAAAATCATTAAAAAGGACAGTATACTGATAAAGTAGTAATGGTTTAAGTAGGTGGTCTTGTCCATTAGCTCTATGTATGTAAAGGACAAAAAGAAAAGACCAATGGAAAGCCGGTATTTATATCCCAGGGCAATGCCAATTGCGGAAATGGCACATAGGATAAAAACAAGGTACGTTGGCGTTCCCAAGGGCTTTACCCATTCAAAACCGTAGTACGAAAAATGAAATTTGGGCTCTAAATACAATTTCTCTATCCAACCATTGGCCCAAAACCGAATAATGCTCCAGAGCATCATCAGTCCAAAAAAAATCCGAAAGACCGCCAAAGGGGCGGCCTCTACATTCCTATGCAGGTATTTATCCAGGTTCGGTGCCATCTAGTCACCATCGGCATCAACAAAATCAATACTAATGCTCATTGCCGATACCATATCCACTTTAAAAAAAGGTACTACCCGTTGCACTTCATCATAAGCAAGCAACATATTGGTAGGGGGAGAATTATTTTCAATTTCGTTCCTAAAGCTATCCAAGTCCATAACCATGCTACGGGCAAGATCCATTTGGTCATTGACCAGTTGTGACAAGTCCTCCCCATTTTTCAGTGTATTCAACTCATTTAAATAAGAGGCCAAGCTCTCTCCTGTGGTGTTGGACCCAAAATGTTTTCCGTTGAAAAAATCCTGAACGGCACCCAGTCCTGCCAAGAACATGGCTTTGCTCAGGTCTGGGCTGTAAAAAACCTCTAGGGTATTGGGCGCCGGGGTTCCGGAAAACACACCTAAGGGAATTCCCATTTTGCCGGCCCTAAGAAACTTCTCGTAATAAAAAATATAATCATTCACATAACGATCCACTGAAGCTGTGGCGGAAGAGCCATCGTTCTCCACAAAGGTATTGCGATAGCTACCTTCCCATTCCCCGACCACACTATCCGTGAGCGAGGTCATATCGGCCAACAATGCTGCTATGTAATCCATGGTGTTATCGGCTTCCGTACCGCTTGTCCATCTAATCACCAAACCTGCGTCCGTATCCTCCAGACCGTTCAATAGGTAATCCAAGGCCGCAAATCCCTTTGCATCCCTATTGGCAGGCAAGGATAGGTCGTAGCTGCCCGTAGAAATAAACGAGTTTATTAAATCGGTGTCCGTGGGATATGTGTTCATATTCAAACGGTATCCGATGGTTTCTGCAGGCCCTGTCTCAAACATGGATACGCTCTGCCAAGCCAGATAAGCCTCCACCCATGCTTCTCTAAATAAAACAAGGTTATCCATATTTTTATTGGAGGAAAATGTTTCGAAAGCGGTTTTTAAGTCTGAGAGCTCGGATTGGAAAGCTCTGTATGATGGAACAATGATATTATCCGCCCAATTGACCAACATGGCCCTTCTGTCAAAGGAAACGGGCAATTCTTCGTTGCTCCCCGCCCCTGGATCATCCGAACTATCTGAAGAACAGCCCCAAATGACCAACGCGACCACAAAAACAAAATACCATTTTCTTTTCATCTAAATGTATTATTATTTATTCCAATTAAACAATATCCAAAGGTAGTAAAAGAGGTGGGATCCAACCAGGCTCCACCTTATTTCACCCAAATCTCAAACTATATTCAGTTTGCCGCCTGTTCCACCGTAAAGCTGAATCTTTCGGCTATGCCTGTTGAAATGGCATCCAAGGTTTCCGGGGTCACATCCCACAATCCGTTGTCCCCATCATCCATTAAATCGGCCAGAAAAGCATCAACTTCCGCTTTGGTAAAGTAAGGGTCGGTTGAATTGGGCTTACGGGTAAACTGTAGGCTGTACACAAAACCATACCCTTCTGACAAATCATGGAACGCACCGCCATAATCTGGCGTTGTTTGATTTATTGCATTTTTTCCTTGCTGCATATAATAAACAGCCCTAATCCCGATTATCCGTGAAATTAGTTCGCGTAAGATTTCGGCCTGTTCATCCCTTACGGTGTAATCTTTGGCCACAATGGCAGCACGGCCCAATTTAAAGGCTTGATAGATATCGTCATTGATCCCCACAAAATCACTATCCCCTTCAACTCGACCAATATACTTGTTCAAAAAGCTGTCGTCTTCCCCGATCGTGGACCTTGGGTCTGCCAAGTCCTGCGCGGTTCCAAAGGCATATCCATAAGCTTCGTCCCAATCGTGCTCCATGGCCGTATAGTTCTTTCCTTCGGCCAAAACACCTTCATCATTGTCCGTTCTTTGGGTACCGCCATCTATAAAGTCTGAACTGATATAATTGTTCAAAATCTGATCGACCATCAATGCTCCAATCAATGATTTGCTAAAGACCTGGTTCATTTCCAATCCTTTGCCCGTAACATACCTGGTCGAAGAACCATCGGCAATTTGGCCGGCGGTTCCGGCTGCTGCGGCAGTATTCCAATTAGGGAACACTTCATCCACTTGAGTTTGTATCCAGTTTTCAAAATCGGCCCTGACGAGTGCTTGATCGGTGGCATTGGTGGAAAAGAAATCGAAAGACGCTGCGGTTTTGCCCCTAAGATTTTTGTCTGAAGCGTTCAAATCCGCATCAGCAAAGTCACTGGCACCTTCTTCATGGGCAAACATGGCCTTTAGGGCATCGGCAGTTGCGGTATCATCCTTTAGTTTACCTATAATTTCTTCGGCCATCAAAATTCGTGTCGTCTGACCTCCAAAACTCACTGAACTCTCTCCATTTCTTTCAAAAACATAGGTGGTTGGATTATCGATGGTAATTATTGAATCTACATCCTCGGAATCATCGTTGGAACATGAAGTGATCAAGGCAATAGGCAAACTCAATAAAAAAATTCTCCTTAGTAACATTTTGGCTGTTTATTTAGATTAAATTCAAATAATATACCCGGCAAATATATTGTCCAAAAAACATTGCTCCAAATTTAATTAGACTTAATTTAAATGGATTTTGTTTTAACATTTGGATTAAGCATTGTTCCATAAAAGCTAATGGTATACGGAAAAAAGCTCAGTTGCCTTATTGAATGCTGCTTCAAAAACCATCCCATTTACTCCGGTATCGGCTTTGTTCGTAGTAAAATAGGAAAGCATTTTTTCGGTCGGCATGTTGCCTGTAAGCTCGTCCTTGGCCATGGGACACCCGCCAAATCCCTGTACGGCACCATCAAAACGTCTGCAACCTGCTCTATAGGCAGCATCCACTTTTTCATACCATTTACTGGGGGTGGTATGCAAATGGGCGCCGAACTCAATCTCGGGATATTTTGGAATCAGGTTGGAGAACAGATAATCAATCACCTCTGGAGTAGAACTTCCGATGGTATCCGACAATGAGAGGATTTTGGTTCCCATCTCGGCCAGTTTCTCTGTCCACTCCCCTACAATCTCCACATTCCAAGGGTCTCCGTACGGATTACCGAATCCCATGGAAATATAGGTCACAACTTCTTTATCGTGAGCATTGGCCAATTCCAAGATTCCCTTCAGCGTTTCCACCGATTGGGCAATGGTCTTGTGCGTGTTCCGCATCTGAAAGTTTTCCGAAATGGAAAAAGGGAACCCCAAATAATCAATCGCATCGTGTTTGCAAGCGTCTTCCGCCCCACGAACATTGGCCACAATGGCCAAAAGCTTGCTTTGCGTTCGTGATAAATCCAACCGTGCCAACACCTCTGCGGTATCCTGCATTTGAGGGATGGCCTTTGGCGACACAAAACTTCCAAAGTCGATGGTGTCGAAACCACAGCCCAACAAGGATTGGATATACTTCACCTTCTCATCTGTAGGGATAAAGGTCTTTATACCCTGCATGGCGTCCCGTGGACATTCTATGAGTTTTACTTTTGGCATAGGCTTCCGTAAAAATAGCACTTATTTATCCGATAGAAATAGATAAATGGCAATCCCCACAAAAACAACGATCTGCACCCATTTTAAATATAGTCCAGCCTTGTTATGCCTTGTGAGGTATTTGGAAATTTTACCCGCAAGTACTGCAATTGCGCCAAAAACAATGAGGGCAGAAAGCATAAAAAGCAGCCCTAAAATGTAGAATTGAATTACGGTATTGAGTTCTTCACTAAACAAAAACCCTGGGAAAAAGGCCAAAAAGAAGATGGTCACCTTGGGGTTGAGCACATTCATTGTAAAACCTGTCCAAAAGAGCTTTACGGGTGTTTTGGTCGGTTTATTTTCCTTATCCAGAAGTATGGATGCATCACTACGGTAAACTTGATAAGCCAAGTACAAAAGATACAAGGCACCAAAAAGCTTGATGGCAAAAAATAACGCATCGCTCCGTTTGATGATTTCCGAAACCCCAAAAGCAAGCAAGGTTGTATGCACCAAACAGCCAGAGACCAATCCAAAAACCGTGGCCAATCCCGATTTTGTTCCGTTGCTGATGCTTTGGGTAAGTACAAAAATATTATCCGGGCCCGGTGAAATGGCCAAAGCGAGCGATGACACCAAAAACCCGATCAGTATGGGGTAATTGACGGTTTCCAGAAATAAAAACAAACTGTGCATATAACCTTAGTCTATTTTTTCCAAAATGGCCTTGTTTATTTTCTTGATAAGTCCGGGGCCTTCGTAAATAAAACCGGTATAGAGTTGCACCAAATCGGCGCCCGCCTCCAATTTTTCCAATGCATCTTCTGGTGAATGTATACCACCCACTCCAATAATCGGGAATGCCTTTCTGCTGTTTTCAGATAAAAAACGAATCACCTCGGCACTCCGTTTGGTCAAGGGTTTTCCACTAAGGCCGCCCTTTTCTTCGGATAAGATCAAATGCGACTTCAATCCTTTTCTTTCTATGGTGGTATTCGTAGCGATTACACCATCAATTTGGGTATCCGCAACAATCGCTATGATGTCCAACAGTTGATCATCGGTCAAATCCGGTGCGATCTTTAGTAAAATTGGTTTCTCTTTCTGTTTTGAACCTTTCGCCAGTTTACTGTTATGGCTTTTGAGTTTTTTCAACAATTTGGTCAAAGGTTCCTTATCCTGAAGCTCCCGAAGCCCCGGGGTATTGGGAGAACTCACGTTTACCACAAAATAGTCCACATGCTCGAACAATGCTTCGAAGCAAATTAAGTAATCCTTAATGGCATCTTTGTTTGGCGTTACCTTGTTCTTCCCAATATTTCCCCCAACTATAACGCGGTGCGGCTTCCTTAACTGTTCCACAGCCTCAAAAACACCTTTGTTGTTAAATCCCATCCGATTGATGATCGCATTATCCTCGCGTAGGCGAAACAACCGCTTTTTTGGATTGCCGGGCTGGGGCTTTGGGGTTACCGTGCCTATTTCTACAAAACCAAAACCAAAATCGGAGAACTCGTTGTAAAGACTGGCATTTTTATCAAAACCAGCCGCAAGACCCACAGGGTTTTTAAACCTCACTCCAAAAACCTCGCGCTCCAGCTTTGGGTCATTCAAAGTGAAGGACCTCCTAAATAGACGGCTTAAACCCAGTTTTGAAAAAAACTTAATGGCCCAAAAGGAAAAGTGGTGCACGGTTTCTGCATCAAACAAAAAAAGTACCGGGCGAATAAGGATTTTATACATTCAAAATGGATTTTGGACAAAAATAAAAACTCTTAAAACAGTTCTTAACAATTCGGTCAATTTTCGTCAACGGACCTATTAATGTGGATAGGACGCAAGCTTAGTTGACCACATAATTTTAAATACCTTTCATATTGGGTATTATTGAAGCTCCTCAGTAATCTTTTATCAATCATTCCCACGTTTTGTTTCATGCTGTCCAGTATGGTAGCATATTGCTTGGAAACGGTAATCAATACCTCGGGAGGGCTTTCCTTGTTCTTTTTCATCAGATATGTTGCCTTATCCTTTAAAAAATCGTTCCGGATTTTTAATTCGGCACTCCAATTCCTCAAGTTCTCTTGTTGCTCTTCTGTCAACTCAAAAACCTTGGTTATGGTTTCGTTGTCCCGTCCGCCCACACCCAATATACAATCCATTTGGGCAAACCCGCAAAACCAAAAAATCAAAAAAAGAAATAATACTACCGCTTTCAATTGAGGTTGCTGTTAATGGTTATGGAAAGATACTTATTAATGCCTTTGATTTGCAAAATTACGTTTGAATAAGCATTATTTTTGAACAAATTAAACACTGACCATGGAAAAATTATTACCACGATTTTTGGAATATGTAACCACGGATACGCAAAGCGACCCCTATTCCAAAACCACACCCAGTACGGAAAAGCAATGGGACTTGGCCAAAAAATTGGTATTGGAACTGCATCAGATTGGTATGCAAGAAGTCTCCATTGATGAGAACGCCTACATTATGGCTACGTTGCCCAGCAATTTGGAAAAAAAAGTGCCCACCATTGGTTTTGTTTCCCATTTTGATACTTCCCCTGATTTTTCGGGCAGAAATGTAAAGCCCCAGATTATTGAGAATTATGATGGAAAGGATATTGTGCTTAACAAGTTGAAAAACATTGTATTGTCTCCCGATTATTTTGAAGACCTAAAAGCCTACGAGGGTCAAACGTTGATTACTACGGATGGCACCACTTTGTTGGGTGCAGATGACAAGGCGGGGATCGCGGAAATCATTACTGCTATGGAATACTTGATCAATCACCCCGAGATTAAACACGGTAAAATTCGGATTGCCTTTACTCCAGACGAGGAAATTGGTCGCGGTGCACACAAATTTGATGTAAAAAAATTCGGGACGGAATGGGCCTACACCGTGGACGGTAGCCAAGTGGGCGAACTGGAATATGAAAACTTCAACGCGGCCAAGGCCAAAATCACCGTAACGGGAAAAAGTGTGCACCCGGGATATGCCAAAAACAAAATGGTCAACGCCATTGGAATTGCCAACGATTTTTTAAGCCACCTACCTCCTAGCGAGGCTCCCGAACACACCACGGGTAGGGAAGGTTTTTTTCATGTGCACAACATAAAGGGCGAAATTGAAAAAGCGGAGATAGAACTCATTATTCGAGACCACGATGCGGTCCATTTTGAGGCAAGGAAAGATTTATTGAACGACATCAAGGAAAAACTCAACAACAAATACGGGGAGTACGTCAACCTGACGATTGAAGACCAATACAAAAACATGCGGGAAAAGGTAGAACCCATGTTCCATATTGTGGAGATTGCCGAAGAAGCGATGAAATCCCTCCAAATCGAGCCCATAATAAAACCCATTCGAGGGGGAACTGATGGTTCCCAATTGAGCTTTATGGGCTTGCCCTGCCCCAATATTTTTGCCGGGGGACACAATTTTCATGGTAAATACGAGTATGTTCCTTTGGAAAGTATGGAGAAAGCGGTGAAGGTAATCGTGAAAATTTGCGAACTTACTGCTATTCAAATCAGATAGTTGTGGAAAAATCCGAAAAATTAGAGAGCTATTACGAAAAGGAGCATCCGTTCAGGGAGGGCATAGGTTTTCTACGTGAAATTGCCTTAAAAACAGAAGCCCAAGAAGATTTTAAATGGAGTATTCCCGTGTACACTTGGAACAACAAGAATGTTTTTGGTATTTGTAAGTTCAAGGGGCATTTTGGGATTTGGTTTTTTAATGGGGTGTTTTTAACGGATTCCAAAAAAGTACTGGAAAATGCGCAGGAAGGCAAAACCAAGGGCATGCGCCATTGGAAGTTCCATAGTTTGAACGAAGTTGACCAAAAAATGGTGTTGGCCTATATGGTTGAAGCCTTGGAGCACCAGAAAAAAGGACTGGAAGTGAAGGCTGAAAGAACTTCAAAAGTTGTTATTCCTGAGCTGTTGCAATCCGAATTCTCCAACAATGCTACGTTAAAGGTCGCTTTTGAAAAGTTTACGCCCTATAAACAAAAAGAGTTCTGCGAATACATCGCCGAAGCCAAACAGGAAAAAACCAAACTCCGGCGGTTGGCCAAAATACTGCCTATGATCAAGGAGGGTGTTGGGTTGAATGATGGGTATAGGTAGTTTATAGTTGGACAAATGGTTTTTTAAAGCAGTTCATTGATCAAATAGTTGACATGATGTTTCACTTTATCCTATTACCTCTAATCCTTTTTCAAATCTCAAATCCGAAGTTTGATAATAACGTAACTAATCCTGAACTATGTAAAAAGCTTCAGGAAATGGCAATTGCTGACCAAAAGTACAGAGGCAGCGACCAAAACATCAAAGACGTATACCCATTGGTTTTAGACTCACTCATTAAAGCCAAAGATTATACCCAACAGACTTTTGATCTTCTGCCTGAACATGAACAAGGTAAAATCAAGCGTTTATCTTTCAAATTATTGTCCCATCACATAAAGCCCAAAATGGCAGAAAATAAATCATTGGCAAAGAAGCAAGAAAAAATTGATGCTGCCAATACCGAAGAGCTAATCAAAATTGTAAAAGAAAATGGTTGGGTTACAAGAAGAAGCTTGGGGTGTGATCAAAAGTTTCGGACAGCTATAATATTCCGTCATGCCCCAAAAAAGTATTGGAAACAAGCTCGAGAACTCATAGAAAAAGAAATAAAAGCGAAGCGAATATCGGAGTACGAATATTATGTGATCGACAATCATTTGAAAGGAAGGCCTCCACTGACCAGAAAACGTTCAGACTTTCCAAATCAATCATGGTTCCTCAATAGTTCTGGATAGTTATTGACCATTCTAATATTTTAACCTAACTTTCTCACAAGCATCAATCAAAATGAACCTAATGTACAAAGTATTCATCCTTAGTGTCCTTTTAATGGGATGCAAAGGCAAAGACTCCAAAGAAGTAGAAAAAGGAAAGGTTGTTTTTAATCAAGCCTTGGCCGACGAACTGGAACGGATGGTCGAAGTTGACCAAATTGCTGCTTACATACCTCAAGGGAAATACAAAGAATTGTCCTCCGAAGCATGGAACGCTTTCAAGGATAGTGTTTTTACTACCCATCAAAAAAGATTGAGCCAAATTTTTGAGAAACATGGTTTTGTAGGATTTGATTTGGCGGGTGAAAATGGTTCGAGGGATTTTTGGTTGATGGTACAACATTCCGACCATGTACCCGGATTTCAAAAAGAGGTTTTGGATCAGATGAAGGTAGAAGTTGATAAAGGAAATGCTTCCCCAAGCAATTATGGCCTCTTGGTAGATCGGGTCAGATTAAATACAGGTCGGCCCCAGATATATGGCACACAAGTGGATTATAATTGGGAGCTTTGTCAAGCTTTTCCAAAAACTCTGGAGGATAGTCTCAATGTAAATCAAAGAAGAGAAGCTATTGGTCTTAAGCCACTAGAGGAATACCTTAACCAAATGTCCGAAATGCATTTTGAAATCAACAAGGAAATGTTTTTGAAAAAAGGAATAAAAGGCCCTAAGCTCTACAAAACCGTGAAAAACTAGGGATTCATGAAGCATTCGTTAACTTTACACCTAAACATTTAAAAATAAGTTAATTAGAGTATGATTTAACCGTATAAATACATGCATCTATAACCATTAGTAAAAGATAGCTTGTAATTCTATCATCTGTTTCAGTATTGTTTTAAATACTATTTATAGCCATGCAGTCCTCATCCGAAGTCAATTGGTCTTTGTTCGATTTCTTGAATGCTGGCGCAGGGTTATTGGACTTGGGCTTTTCCATTGATTTGGTTAGCAGAAAAATCTAATCCTTTAACAAAAAGCTTATTGCAATCACAGCAATTGTGATTCGCCTCCCTCCTGTTTGGGAAAAATTGGCCATTGGCGTATTAAGTACTCCTTTTACAAGCAATTCATCTGTTTTTGATTGGCCGATCGATCAATCCTCCTTCATATTCCAAAATTTATGTTAAATGCGAGCTTATCTTTTCAGTTCGGGTATTGGCAAGTATCATACTTTCATAAATTTTAATGATCTTTAGAGTTTTAACTGGCAGGAATGGGCAAAAGGAAGAAGCAAGCCAAAATATTACGCATTTTTAGAAAAGTACACCGAACCACAGGAGCATTATTATTTATATTTTTCTTTTTTATTTCCGTATCCGGTCTCATTTTGGGCTGGAAAAAGAACTCCAACGGATACATTCTCCCAAAAACACAACAAGGAACTACAGCAGAACTAAAAAAATGGCTGCCTGTTGATAGCCTGCATACCATAGCACTGAATACAATTAACAACGAAGTACCAAACACCTCTTTTAAGGTAGACCGTATTGATATGCGAAAGGAAAAAGGATCGGTCAAGTTCCTTTTTGTGGACTCTTTTTACGAAGTACAACTAGATGGGGCCAATGGCAATGTTTTATCCATTGGAAAACGAAGGTCAGATTTTATGGAAAACATTCACGATGCTTCCATTGTGGATGATTACCTCGGAACAAACGGTTATATAAAACTTGTGTACACTTCGGTAATGGGTATTTCCCTTTTGATTTTCACCATTACTGGATTTTGGCTCTGGTACGGGCCCAAGCGAATGCGAAAAGTAAACAAAGCCTAAGAGGCTGTTTAGCAAAGCTACGGAGGGAGAAAAAGATAAAATAGGGGTGCAAAAGATGCTTTTGAAGCAAATTTTGTGCACCCGATATGAGTTCCTACACTTTGTTGCGAAAACGAACTCGAACTGACTAATTTTTCATTCTCAAAATATACGAAGTTTATCCCTTTATCTTTTTGGTAGGAATGGTTCCATATTTGTCGATCAAGTAAACCAAACTGGCCATCGTAGCTGCTCCCAACTCCAATTCGCGCTTGTTCACGTGCTCAAAAGTATCGTTCTCGGCATGGTGATGGTCAAAATAGCGTTGGGTATCGGGTCGCAATCCCGCCAATACTATTCCATCTTCTTTTAGCGGACCTATATCCGCACCACTTCCTCCTTCGTAAAACAGATGGACCAAGTACGGTTCGAACAGATCCTTCCAACCTTGAATTTGTTGAACGTTTTCTGGAGAAGCATCAATGGAGAACCCTCTAGGCGTAAACCCGCCAGAATCACTTTCCAATGCAAATATGTGTTGTTCGTTTTTGGTGCGGGCGACTTCCGCATACTTATTGCCACCTCGCATCCCATTTTCTTCGTTCATGAAAAGGACAACGCGCAAGGTTCGTTTGGGTCGATATCCCGTTTCTTTTAAAAGCCTCAACACATCCATGCTCTGTACACAGCCAGCTCCATCGTCGTGGGAACCATCTCCCAAGTCCCAAGAATCCAAGTGACCGCCCACTACCATAATTTCGTTGGGATAGGTACTGCCCGTAATTTCTCCGATTACGTTGTAGGATTGCACATCTTCCAGTTGCTTACAGTTTTGTTTGAAATAAAATTTGACATCAGGATTTAATTTAAGCGTAGTGCTCAACAATTCCGCTCCATTTGTACTAATGGCTGCCGCTGGTATCCGTTGGTTCACCGGAGTATCACCATAGCTCATGGAGCCTGTATGTGGATAGTCATCCAAGCGAAGGTTCATGGAGCGCACAATGACGCCCGATGCCCCATATTTTGCGGCTTCGGCCGCGCCAGAATAGCGTTGGTCCACGCAGCCTGAATATGCAGAGAAGGTATTGATCAGTGTTGGGTCCATAGGACGGTTGTAAAACACGATCTTGCCCTCTATTTTATCACGGCCCAACTTTTCCAAATCCTCAATCCCCTCAACTTCAACCATGTTGGCCTTTAAGCCGCCGGCGGGTGTTGCCACTGATCCTCCAAGTGCACAAATGGGCACGTTGGTAGTTAATCCGGGCTTGGTTTCAAAGTAGGCGAATTCAGGAACTCCCCTTACCCATTTAGGCACCATTACGGGTTGCAACCAAACCTTGTCCAAGCCCAGTGAGTCCAATTGTGCCTTGGTATAATCCACGGCTTGTTGTGCTTGTACGGAACCTGAAAGGCGCCCACCAATTTGGTTGGAAAGGTAGTTCAACCAATCATAAGCCTTGCCATTGGTAAGGGCTTCATCGTAAATTGCTTTTATTTGTTTTTCGTCCTCGGTCTGCGAAAAAAATGGGGTACTGACCAACAAAAAGGCCAAAAGTAGGACTGTTCTCATGTGGTTTCTTTTTCCAGTTCTTGTTTAAAGGTTTCTAAATTAGCTTTTATTTCATCGTCCAGCTCGGGTTCTTCGATATCTTTGTACTTTTTTAACGCTTCCATCATAATGGAGGCCACAATTACCCTAGCTGCTTTTTTGTTATCGGCAGGAATTACGTACCATGGGGCATGTTCCTTGGAAGTCCTGTTCAGGGCCTCTTCATAACACTTTTGGTAATTGTCCCAAAGTTTTCTTTCCTCCAGATCGCCCGGGGTAAACTTCCAATTCTTTCGTTTTAAGCGGATTCTGCGCAATAAGCGCTGCCGCTGTTCTTCTTTGGAAAGATGCAGGAAAAACTTGAAGATTATGGTGCCATTATCGGCAACATGTTTTTCAAAATTATTGATTTGCCTGTAGCGTCTTTCCCAGAAATCATAATCAATATCGTCCACAGCTTCCGCTTTTGGCAGGTTCTCGCCCAAAATATATTCTGGGTGGACCTTGGTCACCAATACATTTTCGTAGTGTGTACGGTTAAAGACAGAAAATTTTCCTCTTTCGGGAAGCGCAATGTAGTGTCGCCAGAGGTAATCGTGTTTTTTCTCTTTAGTAGACGGCACCTTAAAACTATGCACCACCACGCCCCTTACATTAAAATCCTTAAAAACTTCCCTGATCAAACTGTCCTTGCCCGCGGTGTCCATTCCTTGTAAACAGACCAGCACTCCATACTTTGCGTGGGCGTAGAGCGTATCTTGAAAATCGCCAAGGTCCTTTCGGATATCCTTCAATTCTTTTTTGAGTTCCTTTTTGGATGCTCCAAAATCCTCGTAGGTATCTTTTTCAGATAGCTTTACCGAATCAACTACCTTGTAGTCTTCTGTTTTGATTTCTTTCATAGGAATGAATATAATTCTTTTTGGTTACTCCTTCAACCTACTTATTAAAAGTGTAGTTCATCGGTACTTTGACCACTTGTACCCAAAGTTGGTTCTTTAATCGATCTATTTTCTCCTCTGGACGATGAAATTCGTAACTTTATGATTATCAACGACGCAGCGTCCCAAATCTGTAAATCGTTATGAAAATCAGAAAGATTATCCTACTTATAGTCTTTGCTATTGGTCTTCTCGGCCTTTGGCTCATGGCTTCGTTCACTACTCCAGCAAATGCCTGCCAATATGCAAGCACCAATTTAGAGTATATCAAAAGTAAAATCCAAGAGGCTATGGTGGCCGATAATTTAAATATGACCAAGTACCACGCCTACAAAGCGTTGAACGGTATTGAAAAAACGAGGGGCAATTTTTTGGATTGTGGCTGCGAGGATGCCATTGAAAGTTTGGAAATTACACTTTCCCATTTAAAAACGGCTACAAAAGCCAGTGTTTTACCAAAATCCAAAGTGGCATTGCAGCAAGCTTTGGAGAGCGCTATAATCGGCATTAATGTATTACAGGAATTCGGGCAACAGACCTCCAGTGATTACGGGAGCAATGTGCTGGTACTGAACACCAAGGAAGTTCTGGGCTTTGAGAGCGGGATGGTGTTGACACATGGTTCTGCTGTAAAAAAACAGGTGCACGGCTCTTTATTGAGGTTTGAGTCTTCCTTGGATAAAGTGGTTTCTGATGTGGACTGTGAAGAAGCTGACAGATTTATTACCAATATTTATGAAGAATCCCGTTTGAACTTGCTGAAGACCAATCTATCGCAACATAAAAAGGAATATTACCAAAGGGTTGAAACCTTGGCCAAAGATGCTCTGGAAAAATTAGGTGATTGCAACTAGGCCTATTTACTGGCGAATAGTTTAACATCCTCTTCGGATACCTCCTTACCTCCTAGAATGATCAGACGTTCCACGACATTGCGGAGTTCGCGTACATTTCCTGTCCAATCATAACTTTTAAGCAGCTCTATGGCCTTTTTGGAGAAGCTCTTTTGTCCTGTTCCTTGTTCGGATGCTATTTTTTTGCCGAAATGTTCTATCAACAAAGGTATATCGTCACGCCTTTCGTTGAGTGCCGGAACCTTGATCAGGATCACGGCCAAACGGTGGTAAAGATCCTCCCGGAATTTGCCTGCCTCTATTTCCTTTTTTAGATCCTTGTTGGTAGCTGCAAGTACCCGAACATCTACTTTAATGTCCTTATCGGAACCTACGCGACTGATTTTGTTCTCTTGCAGGGCCCGAAGTACTTTGGCTTGGGCTGAAAGGCTCATATCGCCTATCTCATCCAAAAATATGGTTCCCTTATTGGCCGCCTCAAACTTACCCGCCCTATCTTTAACAGCAGATGTAAATGCACCCTTGACGTGTCCAAACAACTCACTTTCAATCAACTCAGAGGGGATCGCTGCACAATTCACCTCAACAAATGGGGACGATGAACGGGGGCTTTTTTGGTGTACCCAATGGGCCACCAGTTCTTTACCGGTACCGTTGGAACCCGTAATCAGAACCCGGGCATCGGTAGGCGCTACTTTTTCGATCATGTCCTTTATGGCATTTATCTCCTTGCTCTCCCCAATCATTTCATAGTTCTTGGAAATCTTTTTCTTGAGCACCTTGTTCTCCACGGCCAGTTCCTTTCGGTCCAAGGCATTGCGAACCGTGGTAAGCAATCGGTTCAAATCCGGTGGTTTGGAGATGTAATCGTATGCCCCCAACCGCATGGTATTTACTGCCGTGTCGAGATCGCCATGACCTGAAATCATTATAAATGGAATCTCTGGTTTTATTTTCTTGGCGGCTTCCAAAACCTCTACCCCATCCATCTTTGGCATTTTGATATCGCAGAGCACTAGGTCAAAATCTTCCTTTTTGATGACTTCAATTCCTGCTAGGCCGTCCTCTGCTTCAGCTACATTATAACCATCGTTTTCCTCGGCCAATATTTTCACCAACACCCTTCTAATTGCCGATTCGTCCTCTATTATCAGAATTTTTGACATATACTGCTTTTTAAAATATTCCTATTTTGAAACCTGTTCTAATATAAAAATTTGCATCGTTATTAAACAAATACACCTCACCACGATCTTTATCCCTTAATTTGCCCTCTTGATACACACTGCTTCCCACAATGGCAAAAAAGGACATGCTCTTGGAAATACGGTACTGATACCCCAAGCTACCCACCAAAGTGTTGAACGAAATCCGGGAAGCTGCCAACCCATTATCCAAAACAATATCGTTTTGAAGATTTAAAAAGTAACCATCCAAGAACAGTGCCAACTCCAAACTGTGTTTTTTATCAAAATGATATTTAAGATTGGATTTTGGCACTCCTACTATAAACGACCAGTCTGGGTGAAACTTTTTATAGTAATGGATCAGGGGCAGCGGTACGGGAATCCCGGTAGTGCTGTTGTAGGTCAGCCCCAAAACCACCCGAAAAGGTTTATCTGCTTTTGGTTTTTCTTTCCAAAAAGCCGCAGAGCCATTCATAAAAAAATCATCCTGCAGCACACCATCCAATAAATTGGACGCCAATCTAGGAGTCAATATGGCCACAAAATTCCAATTCTCGTTCCATTTTTTGATCAATCCCAAATTAAAATCGATGACATGGAAGCGGATCATTTCTTTTTTATCAAATGGAAGGTCTGCTGAATACCCCATATCAAAACGATTATATTCGGCACCTGTAACCAGATAATCCTTATTGTTGTTCAGCTGTATGGGGAAATTGAGCAACGCTTTGTAGCGCTGTGTCTTGACGCCGCTATCGTTCTCGGGAATATTAAGGTATTCCAGCCTAAAAATATCTGTGCTCTGTGCCCATAAATTATGGTTACAAAGTATTACAATGAAAGTGAACCACTTCCAAATTGCAATATGGTGGGTTGAGGTTTTTATGTGTGTCTATTGTTTTGGCTGAATTATATGTATATCGCGCTGCGGGAACGGGATGCTAACGTTGTTCTCCTTGAACTTGGCATTGATTTTATAGCGCATTTCACTTTTTATCCGTGGATCTCGGAAGGTATCGTTGGTAAAGAAGTATATGGAGAAAATCAATGCTGAATCTCCAAAATCCTCGAACAGTACAAATGGTTTTGGATTTTTGAGCACTTGTTTTTGGGTATGGGCCACTTCTTCCAAAATAGTGGTCACCAAATCCACATCGCTACCATAGGCAACACCTACACTTACTTTTTCTCGAGTGGTTCTATGGTTTTGGGTATAATTGTATACAATATCGCTTATAAATTTGTGGTTGGGCAGTATCAATACCTTATCATCACGGGTAATGGCCCTTGTGGTTCGGAGTTTTATTTCGAAGACTTTACCAACCTTACCATCAACCTCAACAACATCGCCTACCTGAAGTGATTTATCCACTATGATAAAAATACCCCCGAGAATATCCTTGAACAACTCTTGCAATGCAAGACCCAAACCTACAAAAAGTGCTGCTGAGGCCGTAATCACCAAAGTGATATCCACTCCTGCTGCACTTAAGGTGACCAATACAGCAATGAGGTAAACGACGTAATGGATAAATTTGAATACACTGGAAAACTTTTGTTTGTCTTCCTGTTGCATTTTTCGGGTAAAAATGCGGCGTAGCCATTTCAGCAAAAATTTGGTTACCACTATCGTAATCGTCAACAATAGCAAAAGTCCAATAGTAAGATTTATAGCCTTTTCACCCTCCCCAATATGGAATCCAAGGTCCAAAAATTCCTTTATGGTCCCCCAAACATCTTTCGTAATGATTTCCTTTATTTCTTCTGCGCCTTCTTGCATACTATTTTAATATCTCAACCATTTTACCAATTCTTTGTATGTTGGTTTTTTACCGTACATTAAGATGCCTGTTCTATAAATTTTGGCCGCCAATGATACAATTCCCCAAAAGGTAATTATCAAAAGAAAAACGGACAATAAAAATTGCCACAAAGGCACTCCGCCTTCCCCTATTCCTCCCGGCAAGCGCATCAGCATTACAATGGGCGATGTTAATGGAAACAACGAAAACCCAACTGCAATGGGTCCATGCGGGTTGCTGAAAACCGAAAAGAACCCAACATAAATAGCCAGCATTAAAGGTAATATAATAGGAAAAATAAATTGTTGTGTATCCGTCTCATTATCCACCGCGGCACCAATAGCCGCATAAATGGAACTATATATAAGGTAACCAAGTATAAAATAAATAAAGAATGATGCTATGAGCAAGCCCCATGGAATATCGTAGACTTCCTTGGCGTACAACATCATTTTATCATCCATAGTGCCTAATTGTGACACTCCCATTGCCCCAGAAGTCACACCATTGTCGTTTGATAGTGCCGTCAAGTCTATTCCAAAAATCATCACTGCCACTAACATCAACAATGATGCGGAAATGATCCAAATGGTAAACTGGGTGATTCCTGCCAAAGAATTCCCTATAATCTTTCCGAGCATTAATTGAAATGGTTTTACAGAGGATATGATCACTTCGATGATCCTGCTGGTTTTTTCCTCGATAACACTGCGCATCACAAAGCCCCCATAAATAATGATGAACATCATGATTGCATAGCCAAAACCTCCTCCAATAATGGCTTTGATCTCGTTGATGCCCCTTATACTTTTTCCCCCATCGAATGTGGATAGGTTGATCTCAAAAGGTTTTTCCACACTGGAAAACTGTTTTGGGGTCACTCCTAGCTTTTGCAAACGATCTTGACGCAGTTGGTTTTGAAAAACATCCTCCAATTCTTTGGTCACCGAGGTATTGGGGTTGTCCTTGGTAAAAAGATACGAGGCATTGGACACCTCATCGACCGTTGCCCCTTCGGGAATGTAGAGCAACCCATAATATTCCAAGGAATTGGTCGAGTCCTTGGCCTGCTCCAAGGTCAAGTCGCTCATGTGGACATAGGATATATTCTTGGATGGATTAAATTCACTTTGAAAGAAGGCACTTTCGTTCAAAACGGAGACTACCCTGGTCTCATCATCATTTATTTTGGCCAAATACGCAATAAGCACAACCATCCCCACCATTAGGAGTGGGCTCAAAATGGTCATAACAATAAAGGAACGGTTGCGCACCTTGGCCAAATATTCGCGTTTTATGATCAAACCAAGTTTACTTGCCATTGTCCTTGTTGTTTACAGTTTGAATAAAAATATCGTTGGCCGAAGGTATGGTTTCTTCGAACCTGTTTATGTTCGATACCTTGGAGAGTTCCGCTAAAATATCACCTGTATGCGATGATGGCAACTGCACCTTAAAATGTATTTGATTTTCCAAAGCATCTATTTCCGAAGAAAGAATGTTGAACTTTTGTCCCAAAGAACGCATAAAGGCCTCTGCATCTTTCTCCATTTGCACACCCACATTAAAAATGTTGTTCTTGTAAGCCTTTTTTATGTCCGACAGTTTTCCGTCCAATATTTTTTCGGATTTATGGATAAGGGCAATGTACTCACAAAGCTCTTCCACCGACTCCATACGGTGCGTGGAAAAAATGATAGATGTACCCTTTTCCTTTAACTGAAGGATTTCATCCTTGATCATATTCGCATTTATGGGGTCAAAACCACTAAAAGGCTCATCAAAAATCAACAATTTTGGTTCGTGCAATACGGTAACGATAAACTGTATCTTTTGAGCCATTCCCTTGGAAAGCTCTTGTATTTTTTTATCCCACCAGTCCCCTATATCCAAACGGTCAAACCAATATTTGAGCCTTGTTTTTGCCTCATTTTTGGACAATCCCTTCAATTGTGCCAAATAAAGTACCTGCTCCCCCACCTTCATACTCTTGTACAGTCCCCTTTCCTCGGGCAAATACCCAATGGAAGCTATATGCTTTGGGGCCAAGGGCTCACCATTGAGCCAAATGTCACCAGAGTCTTGGTGCGTAATCTGGTTAATAATTCTGATAAACGAAGTTTTACCTGCCCCATTAGGGCCCAAAAGTCCGTATATGCAATTCTCTGGAATTTGAAGTGAAATGTTGCTCAGCGCTGTGTAATCACCATAGGTTTTGGTCACATTTTTGGCAACAAGGATATGATCCATGTAAACTATTTTTTCAAAGATATGTATTTGCTAGCTACCCATTTTCCTATAAAAACAAAAACCCACCCTTAAAAAAATCAAGGATGGGAAAAAAATTGCTATGAAAAAGAAAATTAGATATCGGTCACCCAACATCAGTTTCAAATATACGTTTTTTATTTAAACAGAAGGTTTTTTCTCTTAAGAGAACATATCTTTTACCTTCTCAAAAAAAGATTTATCCGATTTTTCGGGCCTTGGAACAAAGTTTTCATCGTCCTGCATACGCTCAAAAAACTCCTTTTGCTCCTTATTTATATTTTTTGGTGTCCATACGTTTACATGCACCAATAAGTCTCCCGCGCCATACCCGTTAAGGCTGTTTATCCCCTTACCGCGAAGTCTTAAAATCTTTCCGGACTGTAGCCCTGGCTCCAATTTTATACGAACTTTTCCGCCTATGGCATCAATTTCTTTGGAACTTCCCAAAACGGCTTCGGGCATGCTTATGTACAAATCGTAATGCAGATTGTCCCCTTCACGTTTAAGCGTTTCGTGCTCAACAGTTTCAATGGCGACCAACAAATCTCCCGCAATACCGTTTCCGGGGGCATCATTACCTTTGCCGGATACTTTTAGCTGCATGCCATCCTCCACTCCTGGTGGAATTTTAATGGACACGGTCTCTTCTTCGACCTTGAGCCCTTGGGCATCGGCTCCAGCAGGTTTTTTATCTATGGACTGCCCAGCACCCCCACAAGTTGTACAGGTGGTAGCTGTTTGCATTCTGCCCAAAATGGTGTTGGTGATTTTGGTGATCTGTCCGGTACCGTTACAAGTAGGGCAAGTTCTATAGGTAACCCCATCGGCTTGGAGCTTTCGTCTTACCTTAACTTTCTTTTCTACACCATTGGCCACTTCTTCCAGCGTTAGCTTAACACGGATACGAAGGTTGCTTCCCTTGGCCCTGCGCTGTCCGCCACCAAATCCGCCAAATCCACTGAATCCTCCGCCACCGCCAAAGGCGCCACCAAAAATATCACCGAATTGACTGAAGATATCGTCCATGTTCATACCTCCACCGCCAAATCCGCCACTACCATCGAAGGCAGCATGTCCAAATTGGTCGTATTTTGCCTTTTTGTCAGGATTGCCCAATACTTCATAAGCCTCGGCAGATTTTTTAAACATTTCCTCTGCCTTGGCATCACCTGGGTTTTTGTCTGGGTGAAACTCGATGGCCTTTTTCCTGTAGGCTTTTTTTATTTCCGCAGCTGAAGCTCCTTTGGAGACTCCCAATATTTCGTAATAATCCTCCTTCATACAGTTTTAGTTTCCAACAACGACTTTTGGATGTCTTATAATGCGGTCTCCAAGCTTGAAGCCTTTTTCCACGACATCTATGATTTTCCCTTTCATTTTCTTGTCCGGTGCAGGTATCTGGGTAATGGCATCGTGCACCTCGGCATCAAATATATCCCCCGCTTTTACCTCAACCTGTTCCAGACCCTTGTTCTTCAAGGTTTCTTTGAATTTATTGCTGATAAGTTCCACGCCTTTGAACATTTCCCTGTCCTCGGATTTGGAAAGCTCTTTTAAAGCACGTTCAAAATCGTCCAAAATAGGAAGCAAAGCCACCATGACCTCTTGTCCGGCCGTCTTGAACAAATCCATACGCTCCTTGGAAGTTCTTCGCTTATAATTTTCAAACTCGGCAAAAAGCCTCAGGAACTTCTCTTTTTCTTTTGCCAAATCTTCACGCAGCTTCTCCTCCCCAGAAACTTCTTCTTCGATTTCTTCCGTGGTTTCGGTTTCTATATTTTCATCGTTCAGCTCAGTACTTTCTTCGGTTTGCCCTTTTTTAGGCTCATCTTCCATTTCCTCAACCTTACTTTTATTGCTCATGTTCTAATGTTTTATTCCGATTTGAAGTGGCAAAAGTACTGCCAATTGTCTAAAAATGTCAAAATGTCACCGCAAAACATAAAAAAAGCCGCCAAAAGCGGTCTTTTAATCTTTTAAAAAGTATGTAAGCCCTGATTTTTCTATGCTTCAACAGATGCAGGCATACCTTTTTCTTGTGGTGTATATAATTTTTTTAATGCTTGGCAAATATTCACATACTGAAAAGAAAATCCTTCTTCCTCTATTTTTTTACTGCTCACCCGTTGGCTTGCCAGTAAAAGAGTAGCCATTTTTCCCAAAACCAGCTTTAAGAAAAATGCGGGTACATTTGGCAACCACAGGGGTCTTTCCAAAATTTTAGCCAGTTCCTTGGTAAGTTTTGTGTTGGTGACTGGATTGGGGGCCACACCATTATATGTGCCCCGAAGGTTATTTTCTACCGCAAAAGCGAACATATGCGCCAAATCTTTGATATGGATCCAAGATTGCCATTGTTCACCACTACCAATCGGTGCGCCAACAAAGTTTTTTACAGGCCTTGCCATTTTGGGCAGGGCACCACCCTCTGTTGACAGTACGAGACCTATCCTGATTTTAGCGACATCTACACCAATTGTTTCAAAGGTTTCGGCCTCGGCTTCCCATTTTTGAACTACCTCGCCCAAAAAACCTTCATCAACTTTGGATGTGCCCTCATCATAATAATCTGAAATAGAATCGGGATATATGCCAATGGCTGATGCGGAAACCATGCATTCAACCTCCTTGTTATTGGACTGCTCAAGTCCTTTTTTCAATGTTCTTAAGCTATTGATTCGGCTAGAGAGTACTTTCTTTTTTTGCTTGGGTGTCCAGCGTTTGGCTATACTGGTCCCAGCCAAATTGATAATGGCCTGTACATTTTCAAAACATTCCAAATCTATTTCGCCCTTGGAAGGATTCCAGTAAAAACCTTGAAAATCCTCTGTGGAAGAAACCTTGTCCTTACTTGTGGTTAAATAATTTACAGGTATTCCTTTTTGGTGCAGTACTTTTGTTATGGCCTGCCCAACCAATCCTGTAGCTCCTGTTATCAACACCTTCATACTGTCATTTTATACAAAGTTATAGGTTTAATTGACTGTTTATTAGACCTTAATTCAGGTTTAACATATTTGTTTAAACTTTAAACCATTTCATGATACCAAAGGCTTTTTTCTTAACAGAACATTGGGAACTACCCGGGTTTTATGGCCCTAAGCATTTCTCTTTTGCCCGGTGGCCCAGGTAAGCGTTCCACGGTAAAACCAACTGCTTGCATGGCTCGGCGCACACTGCCTTTGGCTGCGTAAGTGACCAAAACTCCGTTGGTTTTTAGTGCTTGGTACATTTTCAGAAAAATATCTTCTGTCCAAAGTTCAGGTTGGACCCTAGCACCGAATGCATCAAAGTATATAAGGTCGAACTGGTTTTGCTGACTGATTTCCCTGAAATCCCTTTTTTGTTTTAGCAGGGAGAAATTTGGCGTTAATGTCACGGTTTGTTCCCAAGGGGAACTGTGCATTTTTTGAAAGTCATCTTGATGATCCCCGGCTTTTAACTGTTTGCAATAATCCAATGCTTCCACTTCTTCCATGGAAACCGGAAACGCCTCAACCGCCACATAGTCAACACCCAAATATTGTTTGGGAGCTTCCATTAGGGTAATAAGCGCATTGAGACCCGTACCAAAACCTATCTCCAAAAGATGGATGTGTCCATTTTGGAACAGCCTTAGACCGTGCTCTATAAAAACATGATAGGCCTCTTGGACGGCACCGTGCTTGGAATGGTACTGTTCGTCCCAATCCTCTATTTGGATGGTCTTGGAACCATCGCCAGTTGTGATTATCCTTCGTTTCAAGGTTGAGAGGCGATTAGCACACCTTCCGCCTCAAACCTTAGTGTTTTTTTTGGAGTGGTTATTTGGGCCAATTCGTCTTCGGAAGCACCTTCGTCCTTGGCATAGTGTTTTTGGTCCTCTACAGACATTTCCTCGAAAAATGCCGCTCCGTCCATTACCACTTTTTTAC
Organism: Flagellimonas halotolerans; assembly: GCF_035818535.1. NCBI lineage: Bacteria > Pseudomonadati > Bacteroidota > Flavobacteriia > Flavobacteriales > Flavobacteriaceae > Flagellimonas > Flagellimonas halotolerans. The sequence goes on from NZ_JAYKYV010000004.1 coordinate 83,635, forward strand.
CCGCTGCATCTTTTGGGACAAAGAATCCATAATCCTTAAAACGGACAAAGACCTCGTCGTTGGATTCCAACTGCACCTTCATCCAGCAACCTTTGGCTTGACAAACTTCCTTGATCTCACCCACAATTTGTGTCTGCAAGGAATCCTTGCCAGAGATCTTATTAAAAGGGGCCGATGTTTTGGACGCTTTTTTTGAAATTTCAAATTGCTCCCCAAAATAATCGCCTTGCATAACCTCTTGTTTACAGGAGACCATCAAAACACCCAGTAAAAAAATAGTAGTAAAAGTGTTAAAAATCTTCATTTTTGATAACATTTAAATAATTGTGGGCCAAGTATAATATTTAGATTTGCGAAACGTCCAAAACTAACAATAAATAGCTAATTTTATCACGGTAAATGTAAGTGATATGGAAACAATGGCTAACAAAATTGCTATAGAGAAGACTAAATCCTCTAAAATCCATGACGTGGATTTTAACAACCTTTCCTTTGGAAGTGTTTATTCCGACCACATGTTGGTCTGCGATTATAAGAATGGTGAATGGTCCGCACCCAAAGTGGTTCCGTACCAACCCATTACCTTGGATCCTTCCGCAAAGATTTTCCATTACGGTCAATCTATCTTTGAAGGGATGAAGGCCTACAAGGACGAAGATGGAAAAGTCTGGCTTTTTAGACCAGAGGAAAATTGGAAACGATTGAACAAGTCGGCCCAAAGATTGGCCATTCCAGAAATACCCGAAGCTTATTTTATGGAGGGGCTCAATGCTCTTATCCAATTGGAGAGCGACTGGATTCCTCAAAACCCAGGAAGTTCCTTATATATTAGACCTTTTGTTTTTGCCTCTGGAAATGGGTTTCACGCTTCACCGGCCGATGAATACAAATTTATTATCGCCTGTGCCCCTTCTGGCGCCTATTTTTCGGGAAAAGTGAAAGTGTTGATAGAAGAGACCTATTCCCGAGCAGCAAACGGCGGGGTTGGTTATGCCAAAGCTGGCGGCAACTACGCAGGTCAGTTCTACCCGACAAAATTGGCTGCGGACAAAGGGTATCAACAAGTAATTTGGACGGATGACAACACCCACGAGTTTATTGAGGAAGCTGGCGCCATGAACGTTTTTGTTCGTATTAACGATACTTTGATGACCGCACCTACCAGCGACCGTATCCTGGACGGAATTACCAGAAAAAGCATTTTGGATATTGCCAAAGACGAAGGTATTAAAACCGAGGTCCGTAAAATATCCGTTCACGAATTGGTCGAGGCCGCAGAAAATGGCTCGTTAAAAGAAATGTTCGGGGCAGGTACGGCTGCGGTAGTGTCTCCGATTTCAGGCTTTGGCTACCACGGCAAGGATTACGAACTTCCGGATTTGGAGGGGAGCTATGCTTCTTTGCTCAAGAAAAGAATCACTGATATTCAATACAACCGAGCAGAGGATAAGTTTGGATGGCGACAAGAAGTCACCCAGTAAAAACAGAAGAGGTCTAAAAAGCTCATTACCTGATTGTGCGAGCGCAGTTGAGAACCTAGGTTAAGTTGATAATCAAGGGAGTTTCGACTTCAATTTATCCTGAGTGTATCCGAAGGGCTCAACCTGACAAGATCAAATTTTTGTTGCTTTTTAAACCTCTTTTATTTATCTATAATGTTTTGAATGTCGGGCTTAAAGTAATTTGGACCTTTCAGTACTTTTCCATCTTTACGGTAAATGGGTTTTCCATCGGCTCCAAGTTTACTCATGTTGCTGCGTTGTATCTCTTCAAAAACTTCTTCTATCTTGTATTGCATGCCATGCTCTAGTATGGTTCCGCATAAAATGTAGAGCATATCGCCCAATGCATCGGCAACTTCAACCAGATCGTTATTATTGGCGGCTTCCAAATACTCACGGTTCTCCTCATCCATCAAATTGAACCTTAGATTGTTTTTGTCCTTTCCCAAATCTGCCTTTGGCTCTTGGGAAACCCCAAGACCAAAAGAATTGTGAAAGAGCTCCACGGCCTTAATTTTACTTTCCATTACACTTATTTGATTTAGCTTTGCATAAAAATATAAAATATGTTCAGTACGGGACAGCTAATTTTCGCAGCCTTATTCTTTATAGCCTTTGTGGCAATCATCTCATTTTCGTATCGAAAGGACAAGAAACTGCACAAAAAAAATTATAAAGGTGTTATCTGGATTCTAGCTGCTTTCTTAACATTTATAATTATCCTGTTTTTGATTAAACACTTCCTCAAAAATTAACATTTAATTTGTCTTTACCACAAAAATCAATTGTTTAACAACAATAGTTGTCCCTGTATTTCGTTCTTATAGGAAAAAACGTACTTTTGTTTTAACAATACTTTAGCACCTAACCTAGATGACTGTATTTTTGAGTATTCTTTTTATTTTGCTTACTGTTAATGCCATTCTGTTGATTTTCAGTGTCAACGGAGCCAAAGAAAGGTTTACAAAACCTATGCAACGGATTTCTGAGACCTCGACCACCAAACTTTTCCCCCGTGAGGCCGTAGAAACCGAGTACAAAGAAGCGGTTTAGTTTGTACCTTTAAGGCATGAAGCAGGCCTTACTTGTTTTTTTGGGCGGGGGAATTGGTAGCGTTCTACGTTATTTGATTTCCAAACCCCTCAATCCCCTTTTCCATAATTTCTTTTTTGGCACTTTTTTGGTCAATATTATAGGTTGTCTGTTAATTGGTTTTTTTTTAGGTCTCTCTGCCAAGGGCAATCTACTATCCCATAACAACACTCTTTTTCTAGCTACTGGATTTTGCGGTGGCTTCACTACTTTTTCCGCATTTGCTTTTGAAAAACATACCTATTTAAAGAATGGCGAACTTCTCAATTTAGCCATTTACATGATTTCGAGTATTGGCATTGGTGTATTGGCCGTTGTGTTGGGATTATGGATAGCCCGACACATCCATTAGTTATAAACTACATTTTTATCGTTAAAATTTGTTAAAAATTAAACATTTCACATGTTTTAAGGCAATTCTATTGACAAAAATAAAGCTGTAGACACATAATGTTAATATAAAATCAACAAATACATAACAAATAATATCTTAAAATTAAGTACCCCTAAAATTTAGGGGGTATTTTTCTTATACCAATAAAAATTATCCAACCACCCTCCTATTTTAGGTAGTCTATATTCAATTACTATATATTTGAATCATCAATTAACTACTTAATTATGAAAAAAGTCGAGGCAATTATTAGAAAATCCAAATTTGATGAGGTGAAAAAAGCCCTGCATCAAATTGAGGTCAACTTCTTTAGTTACTGGGATGTAACAGGGGTTGGTAATGAAAAACAAGGACATGTCTATCGTGGCATATCGTACAGCACGAGCGATATACAAAGAAGGTATTTGGTTATCGTAGTTAGCGATGACTTTCTGGAAAAAACCGTGAATGTTTTATTGGACACTGCCAGTACCGGCAATGTTGGTGATGGAAAAATTTTCGTCTCCGATGTTATCGAGGCTTACAGAATCAGGACCAAGGAAAGCGGAAGCGCCGGAATCAACTAACATTTAATAGCCGAAAAACTTAAAAACTTAGATTATGATTGTACAAGAACAAGAAGCGATAGATAAAGCCGTTGAAGCCATAACTGGCGATATGGGCGCCTTGTGGATTACACTTGCCGCCGTTTTGGTATTTTTTATGCAAGCAGGATTCACCCTTGTGGAAATAGGTTTTACCAGAAGCAAAAACAGCGGTAATATAATAATGAAGAACGTTATGGACCTTGCCGTAGGCTCAATAATGTTTTGGGCAGTAGGTTACGCTATCATGTATGGCAGCGATTTAGTGGGTGGAGGATTTTTTAGGTCCAGTCCATCAGATCAGGGATACTTATTTTTTAGTGCCGATGATTGGCACAATCTGTTTTTCCAAACCGTATTCTGCGCTACGGCAGCAACAATTGTATCCGGAGCAATTGCTGGAAGAACCAAATTTTCCACTTATTTGATTTTCTCCGCAATCCTTACCACTTTAATTTACCCCATTTCAGGGAGCTGGTACTGGCCTTTTGACGACGATGCATGGTTGAACACAGCCGGATTCATTGATTTTGCAGGTTCTTCCGTAGTGCACGCCGTTGGCGGTGCCGCCGCATTGGTAGCTGCCATTTTGGTTGGCCCGAGAATTGGTAAATATGTGGATGGAAAGGCCAAGGCGATTCCAGGTCACAATATGGCCTTTGGAGCATTGGGTGTATTTATCCTTTGGTTGGGATGGTTTGGATTTAACGGCGGCTCCCAATTGGCTTGGGGCGGTGACGATACCATTGCGGCAACCAGCGTTATCATAAACACCAACCTTGCCGCTGCCATTGGAGCCATTGCAGCCCTGTTCTTTACCTGGGCCAGATATGGTAGAGCGGATATTTCCATGACATTGAACGGTGCCTTGGCCGGTTTGGTGGGTATTACCGCCGGATGCGGGTCCGTAAATGCTTGGGGAGCCCTTGCCATTGGTCTGCTATGTGGTATTGTAGTGGTTGCGTCCATTGAATTTATTGATAAGAAACTTAAGATTGACGACCCAGTAGGGGCCATTTCCGTTCACGGGGTTTGTGGATTCCTTGGAACCGTACTAATTGGCCTGTTTGCACTGGACGGTGGATTGTTTTACGGAGGTAGCGGAAAGCTACTTTGGGTACAGACATACGGATCATTGGCCTACATTGTCTGGGCGGCTGTTGCATCCTTTATAGTACTCTTTATTTTGAAGAAAACCATTGGACTACGGGTATCTGAGAAAGAGGAAGTTGAAGGTTTGGATTTGCACGAGCATGGAGTGGAAGCTTATCCAGAACACATTTCCCAAGACAAATAAAATAAGTCTTTCAAACTCACAACAATATTGAAAAAAAGGAACGGAGCGTTCTGCCAAACGCTCCGTTGAATAACCTTTTCAATCAAACTCACAATTAAACAACCGTCCTTCAATAAAAGGACAACTTAAAACGATTATGATATGAAAACGATTATAAATACAAACTTCGGAAAAATTTTGGCTATCGCCATCATTTCAATGGTAACATTTTCCGCCGCTGCACAGGAGGAAGAAACTACTCCAAAGTTTAGCTTTAGTGGTACAGTTGATGCTTATTACAGAGCAAATATTACCGCTCCAAATGACGAGGAAGCCATAGCCCCGGGATCCTCTTTTGCACAACTACCAGGGTTCTCTTTGGGCATGGCAAATGTTATTGCCGCTTATGAGGGTGAAAAAGTAGGTTTTGTGGCCGATCTGGTTTTTGGCCCACGTGGTACGGATGCTATATTTGCATCTCCCATGTACTCTGCTACTGGCGACATTGTCAACCAGTTATACGTATATTGGAATGTAAGTGATGCCGTGACTCTTACCTTTGGTAACTTCAACACATTTTTGGGTTATGAGGTAATTTCACCTGCGGCCAACTTTAACTACAGTACTTCCTACCTATTTTCTTACGGCCCTTTTAGCCACACAGGTCTTAAGGCCGATTTTGATTTGGGCAACGATTGGTCTGCCATGGTGGCTGTCATGAATCCAACAGATTTGACGGAGTTCAACCCGACAGGTGATTACGCCGTGGGCGCACAATTGGGATACTCAGGTCAGTTTTTGAATTTCTTGTACAGCCAAGGAGGCTTCGAGATTGACTACACTGGTGGTTTTGACCTTTCAGATGAGTTCTTCTTGGGCATCAACGCTGCTCACTTTAGCATGGAAGATGACGGAGGGTCCTTTACAGGTGCCGCGCTTTATCCACAATATGCTGTTTCAGAAACTTTCAGCCTTGGCCTAAGAGGTGAATACTTCATGACAGGTGACTTCTTCGGTGATACTGCAAGCATTGGTTCCGACCCTGATGGTGACGGAAGCGTATTAGCTTTGACCTTGACCGGTAGTGCTACCATTGGAAACTTAATCTTAAAGCCCGAAATTCGATTGGATAGCTCTGCAGAAGATGCGTTTATCGACCACGATCTTGCTCCAACCTCGAGCTTGGCCTCTGTATTGTTCGCTGCGATTTACTCCTTCTAAGCAATATAGATATGACACGAAAAAAAGCCTTCTTCCAATAGGATTAAGGCTTTTTTAGTCCTTGTTAAAATTTTTCACTCCTGCTCTCACTTTAGTTCTCAAATAATTTTGCCTTGGCACTAGAGGGCAGGAGTACTTTTTGTTATAAACACAATAGGGGTTGTACGCTTTGTTAAAGTCAATCACCAAGGTATCCCCTTCCGGGATGGACAAATCGATATACCTGCCACCACCATACGTTTCTTCACCATTGGTATTATCCAAAAAAGGCAAAAACAGATAATCTTCATATTCCTCATCGTCCATCAAATCCAAACTTTGGTAGACTTCCAATTGATGCGCTGTACCATTCAAGGTAAAATGTGCAATTCCGTAGACCACCTCTCGTGTTTGCCTATCCGTAGTGCTGGGCATTAAAAAAGGGTCGGCATCGGGAGTGCGTACAAAGTGGGCCTTTACTATATAAGTGGTATCGGGCGCAAAAAAATCGAGCCCTTCAAAATCTTTACGGTATTTGTCGGGCAAAGGAGAGGAATCCGGGTCTCTAAAACTTTCGTTCTGTTCTTTTTGATATTCAAGAATACCGGCGATCAAGTCGGATTCAACTGCTACCGTCTTTTCTTTGTCATGATATTTTTTTCCTTGACCACAGGCTGTTAGGAATATAACTGAAAGTAGGATTACGTATTTCATTCAGAAAGTATTTGTACAAAAATACAGCTCTAAACTAAATCAGTGTCAAGCCTACCTGATAGATTAATTTTCATCGACCTTAATATCGTACCGCGCGTCTTTCAAATATTTTGAGACAAGCTCGTTAAACTCCGGTGTAATTCTAAACAAGGCTGTATTTTCCAGATTATAGAGCTTTTCCTTGTCCTTGAAGCCCTTTTTCAATAACTCCTCCAAATAGAATAACGAAGTGCCAAAATCATCATTTTTTGCACTGATTGAAATGGTTTTTAGATAATACCCGTAGTTGTCCGGTTCTAAAATTGTTTTAAGCATATACAAAAATGCCAAGGCATCTTCATCAACCACCTTTTCCGAAGCTATAATGTTAATGTTATCCTCTGCCAATGCATTTACAAAACCCTTTAACCGATGTCCCATTTGTTTTTCATACGGTTTTGAACCAGAAATAAATTTTTCTATCTCGTCCATTTGATGGTTCCACCAACCCAAATTGTTGAAATTATGGGTATAAACATCCTCCTCCATATAATATTGATAATCTTCTTTCAGCATGGACTCTTTTAAGAAAGCGGCATTTTCCGCTCGTTTCAAGGTTTTATAATCCCTGTTTCTCCGAAGGTCTCGCTGTACCGACCTTAGGGAGTCCATATTTTTTAAAGCTCCGTATATGGAAGTCATTTCTGTCATATATTGTTCCGCCCACAATAAATCGCCAATGCTTTTCAACTGATTCAACTTTTGCAAATCTTCCTGGTACGCTTTTTCGATATAGGATGTATCTTGGGGAATCCATTTTCGTCCCATGGCATCGAGGGTGAAGAGCTGCATTCCTTTTTGTAAATAAGCCACTCCTGGCCAGTTGCCATTTCCATCGAACAACAAAACCTGATTGGGAAACTTATAGCGGTCCAAAAGCTTGGTATCCGTCAGCATAAATGGATAATTAAAGTTTTCTTTGCTGACCATACCTATAAAATGAAAAGGCTTTTTAACATTAATGAGTTCGCTATTGGATAAGGAGGCGCCAATGGACATGGCTCCGTTGACCCCATTGATCAGAATGGGCACCAAACTGGCAAATTGCCCTCCGGAATCCTCGCCTGCGGCATAAATCCGATCATTATGTATTGGCAATAGACTTGTAACTTTCTGAATAACTTGGCCAGCCACTACCATATTCTTGGTCAAAGAAATACTGTCGATCAACTTTGGGGCCGCCAAAACATAGCCTTCCTTTTCCGCAGCAAGTACAAAAATGGACAGTGCCTTTTTCTCATTCCCCTCCGTATCAAAAATCATGAGCAACGGCCATTTTTCGTCCATGGAGAATGTTTTGGGAATATAAAGGGAGTAGCTGTTTTTGGTTGAATCGTTGACCGAGAGATTATCAATAATCTCCCCCTTTTTCAAAACCATTTGTTGCGAAAAGACAGAAAATATGCAAAAAATAGTCAGAAGCGGTAACAAATATGTTTTTCTCATAACCCTATTTTAACAAAAATCTAGCCAAAGTTTGTTTTAAAAACGTCAAATTTATCCGGCAACTACTTGGCTGTCCTATTTTTTTGAATCGGCGAATTGGCCACAACGTTGGACAATACAATATGTGTCCTGCACTCACCATATACGATCAGTTCATCAATAAATTCTTCTAAATGCGACTGATCACGAAGCACTACCTCCATAATGATGTTCTCATTTCCCGTAATTCGATAGCAGTTTACCACTTCCCGGAACGTTTTGACCTTATCCAAAAACGGTTTGAGTTTCCCCATAAAAGCACGCAACATAATAATGGCCTTTAGCTGATACCCGGCCTCTACATACGAAATTTTAGTGCTGTACCGCTCAATAATTCCGAGGTCCTCCATCTTTTTTACGCGCTCCGCCACAGCGGGTGGTGTCAACCCGATTTTCCTTCCAATATTGGCAAAAGATTCCCTTGCATTTTGTTGCAAATGATTCAGGATTTGCCAATTCAAGTCATCTATCTTCATATCAAAAGAAATTTACCACTATTTTTTTACTATCGAAAGTAAAATCGAATAATTGCTTTATTAACAAAAGTAAAAAAATTTAAATCGTGCTTAATTTTATAGTACAAAATTGCTATTGAAAATGGAGAGAAATTCCCTTAACTCCTTAGGTGTTTATCGTAAATCTTTGGCGCTACGCGACATGAGCGAAGCTGTAGCGGCCTATTTTGCCCAAAACAGGGAAATGCTGTCTTTGCGTAAAATTGATTCCTTCCGAGACGACATCTCCAAATCCCTTTTGACGGATGCTGATTTGATTACAAAAGAAGTGGAACAAGCTGCATTGAGCAATTGCCATACCTCGCGAATGAGAAGTCTTTCGTACGTAAACATTATGACCCGTAACATCTTGGCCTATTGCAATGGTTTGGAAAGGGACGGTGTCAAAGAAAAGGAATACCTAAATCTTCTTCGCAGAGAGATTCGGATATTCCGAGTTTCCTTTAAAAAGTGGAGAAAGTCCTTGATCAACAAGAACGACTAAGTTCCCCCCCTACATATTTCTTCGGTATTGCCCTCCCACTTGGAACAAAGCTTCGGTAAGCTGGCCCAGTGAACAATATTTTGCAGCTTCCATCAATTTTGCAAAAATGTTTTCATTATTGATAGCCGCTTCCTGTAATTCGTTCAAGTGCTCCGCAGCTTTATCAGCTTCCCTTTTGTGTAGATTTTGCAAGGTTTCGATTTGATTTTCCTTTTCGGTTTCGGTAGCCCGTATTACCTCGGCAGGTAAAATGGTAGGTGAGCCTTTGGAACTCAAAAATGTATTCACTCCAATAATGGGATATTCCCCGGAGTGCTTTAAAGTTTCGTAATGAAGGCTCTCTTCTTGTATTTTGGAACGCTGGTACATGGTTTCCATGGCACCAAGCACACCACCACGTTCGGTAATCCTGTCAAACTCCATCAAAACGGCCTCTTCCACCAAATCTGTCAATTCTTCAATAATAAATGAACCTTGAATTGGGTTTTCATTTTTGGCCAGACCCAATTCTTTATTAATGATCAACTGTATGGCCATGGCCCTGCGCACCGATTCCTCAGTCGGTGTGGTAATGGCTTCATCGTAAGCATTGGTGTGCAATGAATTACAGTTGTCATAAATCGCATACAGGGCCTGAAGCGTGGTACGGATATCGTTAAAATCAATTTCCTGCGCATGCAGACTCCTTCCCGAAGTTTGAATATGGTATTTGAGCATTTGCGCTCTCGGGTTGGCCCCATATTTCTCTTTCAGGGCTTTGGACCAAATACGACGAGCTACGCGACCAATAACCGCATACTCCGGATCCACACCATTGGAGAAGAAAAAAGAAAGGTTCGGGCCAAATTTGTTGATGTCCATGCCTCGGCTCAAATAGTACTCCACGTAGGTAAACCCGTTGGACAGCGTAAATGCCAATTGGGTGATGGGGTTGGCACCCGCCTCGGCAATGTGGTAGCCCGATATGGAAACCGAATAAAAATTGCGTACTTGCTGTTCAATAAAATATTCTTGCACATCGCCCATTAACCTTAGGGCAAACTCGGTCGAGAAAATGCAGGTGTTCTGCGCCTGGTCTTCTTTTAATATATCGGCCTGTACCGTACCTCGAACTTGGTTAAGGGTCTTGGCTTTTATTTCCTGATACACTTCTTTTGGTAGCACTTGGTCCCCCGTAACCCCTAAAAGCATCAATCCCAAGCCATTATTCCCTTCGGGAAGTCCCCCATAATATTGGGGCTGTGCCATCCCCTTCTCTTTAAAGATGGTTTTGATTTTGTCCTCGACCTTTTTCTGCAAACCATTTTCTTTAATGTATTTCTCACAGTTTTGGTCTATGGCAGCATTCATAAAAAAGGCCAACAGCATAGGCGCAGGGCCATTAATGGTCATGCTTACCGAAGTCATCGGGCTGCTCAAGTCAAATCCTGAATACAATTTTTTGGCATCGTCCAAACAACAAATGGACACTCCTGCATTACCGATTTTTCCGTAAATATCAGGCCGATGGTCCGGGTCGTTTCCGTACAACGTCACCGAATCGAAAGCGGTTGACAATCGTTTGGCGGGCATGTCCATACTCACATAATGGAAGCGTCGGTTGGTACGTTCGGGTCCTCCCTCACCCGCAAACATTCGGGTTGGGTCCTCTCCTTCCCTTTTAAACGGATACAAACCTGCCGTGTATGGAAATTCACCGGGTACATTTTCTTTCAATATCCATTGTAAAACATCTCCCCAAGCTCGGTATTTGGGCAAGGAAACTTTCGGAATCTGACTGTGCGATAGGGATTCGGTATGGGTTTTTATCTTGACCTCCTTTTCTCGAACTTTAAAGGAATAGATTTCAGATTTGTAGCGTTTTACCTTTTCCTGCCATCTTAAAATAGCCTCCCAATGATACGGGTTCAGATGCATCTTGACTTTGTCGAACTCCTTTAGCAGTAATGAAATAAATTCTTTGGATTCCTCATTTTTGATATGGGATTCAATTTCCTCCTCGTTCAAGCCCGATTTATCCAAAAACAGCTCCTCGGCTTGTTCTTGGTCCATTTCCAAAGTAGAAGCTAATGTCAAAAAGATACCGTAAAGCTTTTGAGCTATTTTGGATTCTTCCTTTGCCTTGGCATCATAACCTCTATTATTTTCAGCTATTTCTGATAAATATCGGGTCCGTGCTGGCGGAATCACGTAGATTTTCTCCGCCATTTCTTGGGTAATCTCGATGGTCGATTCCAAATTGGAACCCGCTTTCTCCACCAAGGTGCCCATCACCTTTTTATAGAGATTGTTCATCCCGGGGTCGTTGAACTGCGAAGCAATGGTTCCAAAAATGGGGAGTTCGTCTTCATTGGTATGCCATAATCCATGATTACGGGCATATTGTTTTTTAACATCGCGAAGGGCGTCCAAAGCACCACGTTTATCGAACTTATTGATGGCTACAATATCGGCAAAGTCCAGCATGTCAATTTTTTCCAATTGCGTGGCCGCACCAAACTCTGGCGTCATCACATAGAGCGCAACATCGCTGTGTTCCAAAATTTCGGTATCGGATTGACCGATTCCGGAGGTTTCCAAGATAATCAGGTCATATTTTGCAGCTTTCAGCACTTGAACCGCCTCGGATACGTGTTTGGACAGGGCCAAATTGGATTGTCGCGTAGCCAAGGAACGCATGTATACCCTATCGCTGTTGATGGCATTCATTCGGATCCTATCACCCAAAAGCGCGCCTCCCGTTTTTCGTTTTGAGGGATCCACCGAAACAATACCGATATGCTTATCGGGAAAATCCATCAAAAAACGCCGTACCAATTCGTCGACCAAACTCGATTTTCCCGCCCCACCTGTACCAGTAATGCCCAGAACAGGTACGTTGGCCTGTCTATGTTCAATTTCTTGTTGAAATTTCTCGTACTCCCTATGGCGGTTCTCGGCCAATGAAATCAATCGGGCCAAGGTATTCGGATGCTTTCTTTCCAGTTCGTCCTCCAGTGATTTTCCTTTAGGAAGGTGTAAATCGGGAACGGCCGTATCACATCGTTTCACTAAATCGTTTATCATTCCTTGCAGTCCCATTTCCCTACCATCGTCCGGAGAATAAATTCGCTCGATCCCATAATCCATCAACTCCTTTATTTCCTCTGGAAGGATGACACCGCCTCCGCCACCAAAGATTTTGATGTGTGCCGCGCCTCTTTCCTTCAGCAAATCGAACATATAGCGGAAGTATTCGTTATGCCCTCCTTGGTACGAGGTCATTGCTATGGCATTAGCATCTTCTTGAATGGCACAATCCACCACTTCGGCCACACTCCTATCATGCCCCAAATGAATCACCTCAACTCCGGTGGCTTGGATAATCCTTCGCATAATATTGATGGCTGCATCGTGTCCATCGAACAGGGAAGCTGCGGTCACAATTCTGATTTTATGTTTGGGTGTGTAGGGTTTAATTTGTTCCATCTGCAATAAAAGGTCTGTTTTCGCCCTGCAATTTACAGAAAATGCAAATGAAAATTGGTTTTGATTAAGATTATACAAAAAATATTAAAAGTTTGGACTTCCTTTTTTGAATACCATAATTTTATCCGTTCAAACCTGTTCAATGAAACTGACCATTCTTATCAATTGCCCGGACCAATCTGGTATCATCCGCTCCGTGACCACCTTTATACATCAGCAAAAAGGAAACGTAGTCTACCTTGACCAACATGTGGACAAACAGGCGGGCGTATTTTTTATGCGTTTAAAGAGTGAATTTGAACAGGATCTGGATCTACCTAAATTCAAAATGGAATTTGGACGTGAATTGGCGGAAGGCTTTAATATGGAATGGGATGCCTATACGGATATGTACAGACCCAAAATGGCCATTTTTGTTTCCAAGTACAATCATTGCCTTTACGATCTGCTGAGCAGGTACAATTCTGGGGAACTTTCTGTTGAAATCCCTTTTATTTTGAGCAACCATAAAGATTTGGAATATGTGGCAGAGCAGTTCAACATCCCTTATTTCCACATTCCCGTAACCAAAGAAAATAAAGCTGAGGCCGAGGACAAACAACTGGAACTTTTGGGAAAATATGGGGTGGATTTTATTGTATTGGCTAGGTATATGCAGATAGTATCACCAAAGGTGATCGATGAATTCCCCCAAAAAATCATCAACATCCATCACTCTTTCTTGCCAGCATTTGCGGGGGCCAAACCTTACCATGCCGCTTTTAATCGAGGCGTTAAAATTATTGGTGCCACCAGCCATTACGTTACTGAGGATTTGGATGCGGGGCCCATTATTGAGCAAGATGTCACCACAGTTTCGCACACACATTCCGTTAAGGATTTTATTGCCAAGGGCAGGGATTTGGAACGTATAGTCCTTTCTCGCGCCGTTCAACTTCACGTAGCTCGAAAAACCATGGTCTACAACAACAAGACCGTTATTTTTTCCTAAAATCAACGGCCTCGGGAAAAGCCTGTCTGCCGACAAAGGCAGGCCCACAAGGTATTCAAACCAGCAAACCTTAAAACCATTTCGACCCAGGACATCGGGGAATTAAACCCATTTAATGGGATTAAAGTTTGTCCACGAAAATGTTTTATTTTACTTTCCCTAAAAGTATTCGAGAGCGGTATAAGCAGTTCAAATTGTGGATCTAACACTCTATCACAATGTTTCAAAAGCGAAGATTAAACTTCTGGGAAATCTGGAACCTCAGTTTCGGATTCCTTGGAATTCAGATGGGCTTTGCCCTCCAAAATGCCAATGCCAGTAGAATTCTCCAAAGTTTTGGCGCCGATGTCCATGAACTTTCATGGTTTTGGATCGTTGCTCCACTTACCGGACTTATCGTACAACCTATTGTAGGCTATTACAGCGATAAGACTTGGACTAGGTTGGGGCGCAGAAGGCCTTATTTTCTGACAGGTGCCCTTTTGGCTTCATTGGGGCTCATTTTTATGCCCAATGCGGATATGTTCACCGCTTTTTTGCCCTCACTCTGGGTCGGGGCCGGTATGCTTATGGTGATGGATGCCTCTTTCAACATTGCCATGGAACCCTTCAGGGCGTTGATAGCGGATATGCTACCATCGGACCAACGGACTTTAGGGTACAGTATTCAAACCGTATTAATTGGTGTAGGTGCGGTCATCGGCTCCTGGTTGCCCTACGTTTTGACCAACTGGATTGGAGTTAGCAATACGGCCGCGGCGGGCGAAGTTCCTTTAAACTTGCTGCTTTCCTTTGTAATAGGTGCATTGGTACTTGTAGCCAGCGTTGCCATAACCGTATTTACCACCAAAGAATATACACCTGAAGAAATGGCCCTTCTAAACCAAGACGAAAAAGTCGAGGAAACGGAAAAATCGACAGGCGGCCTAATCGATATATTTACCGATTTTGCAAAAATGCCAAAGACCATGCGGCAATTGAGCTGGGTACAGTTCTTTTCCTGGTTTGGACTGTTCGGGTTATGGGTGTTTGCCACTCCGGCCATCGCCGAGCATATTTATGGATTGGATCCCAACAACAGTCAAAGTACCGCCTATCAAGATGCTGGTGATTGGGTGGGTGTTTTATTTGGTGTGTACAATGGCGTTTCAGCCATCTTCGCTTTTTTTCTTCCTGCCATTGCCAATAAAGTGGGTCGAAAAAAAACACATGCCATCTCATTGATCATAGGCGCCCTGGGTTTTCTGTCCATTTATATTATGCCCAACGACAATTGGCTGATACTTTCCATGCTTGGCATCGGAGTTGCATGGGCCAGTATCTTGGCTATGCCATACGCTATTTTGGCAGGCGCCATTCCTCCACAAAAGATGGGCGTTTATATGGGCATTTTCAATTTTTTTATCGTAATCCCCCAAATTATAAATGCACTAATTGGAGGCCTAATGGTACAATACCTATACAACGGACATCCCATATATGCACTAATGACCAGTGGTGTCGCCTTTTTAATTGCCGCCCTATTGGTTTCAAGGGTCGAGGATATGGACGAGAATGGAACTATAATTTAATCGGAATTTATTATGTTCGGGCAATGCCACTACCTATAAAAACCACAGGTTTTAATCAAATTCCAATAATTTAATCCAAAAAACAAACAACACATCAATCACCCCTAAAATGAATCAAGACTATATACAATCACATCCATGGAGCATTATAGAAGACGGTTTCGACAAGGAACGCATCAAGTCTTCCGAAAGCCTTTTCAGTTTGGGAAATGGGGTTATGGGACAGCGTGCCAATTTTGAGGAATCCTATTCTGGCCCTACATTTCAAGGAAGCTATATTGGAGGCGTATATTACCCGGACAAAACACGTGTAGGGTGGTGGAAAAATGGCTATCCCGAGTATTTTGCCAAGGTTATAAATGCCCCAAATTGGATTGGCATCGATGTTAGTATCGATGGAGAGCCCTTGGATTTAGCCACTTGCACTCATATCAAAAACTTTAAGAGGGAGCTTAATATGAAGGAAGGGTGGTACCGAAGAAATTTCGTCGCCACCACGCCCAATAATATAGAAATAGAAGTTGTTGCCACTCGGTTTTTGAGTCTATCCCACAATGAAGTTGGAGCAATTCAATTTGAGATAACCCCAATGAATACTGATGCTGAAATTGTATTTAAACCTTATATTGATGCCGGTATCACCAATGAGGATAGCAATTGGGACGATAAGTTCTGGAATACTACCAACATTGGTTCCAATAAAAACAGGGCCTTTATTGAGTCCCTCACCATGAAAACCCATTTTAACGTGTGTACTTTTATGCAGGCCCATCTGGTTTATGGCAATACCATAAAAGAAACTCCTGATTCCCTAAATAAAGAAGAGCTAGCTATCGGTTTTGGGTTTTCCCAAAAAACCAATAAAGGGGAAAAAGTAAGCTTGATCAAGTACGGAGGGTACACGGTAGACCGAAACCATGACGCGAACAAATTAATGGAAGCTGCCAACTCAGTGCTGGATGAAGTATCTTCCCTAGGCTTCGACAGGCTTCTGGAAGAACAGAAAAAGGCATGGGCAGCTATTTGGGAAATGAGCGATATCACCATAGAGGGTGATATAAAAGCCCAACAAGGTATCCGTTTTAATATTTTTCAACTGAACCAAACCTATACCGGAACAGATTCCCGATTAAATATTGGACCAAAAGGATTCACGGGCGAGAAATATGGGGGCAGCACGTATTGGGACACCGAAGCCTATTGCCTTCCATTTTATATGGCGACAAAAAACCAGGAAGTAGCCAGAAAACTGCTCAAGTATAGATACAACCATTTGGATAAGGCCATGGAAAATGCCGAAAAATTGGGTTTCACCAAAGGTGCTGCATTATATCCCATGGTTACCATGAATGGTGAAGAATGCCACAACGAGTGGGAAATCACCTTTGAAGAAATCCACAGGAACGGTGCCATAGCCTACGCCATATACAACTACACAAGATATACCGAAGATTACAGCTATATTCCAGAAATGGGACTGGAAGTACTGATCGGAATTGCACGATTTTGGCAGCAACGCGTCAACTGGTCCACTCACCGCAATAAATATGTGATGTTAGGGGTAACCGGGCCAAACGAGTACGAAAACAATGTTCATAACAACTGGTACACCAATTATATTGCTAAATGGTGTTTGGAATATACATTGGAACAATTAAATTACGTGCAGCAGGAGTATCCGAACGACTACAAAAGAGTTTTGGAAAAAACCCAGTTGGGCAATGATGAAACTGGACTATGGAAAAAAGTAGCCGCCCACATGTACTTGCCCTATTCCGAAGAACATGGGGTTTACCTTCAGCAAGATGGGTTTCTGGACAAAGATTTGGTCCCTGCGGCCAAGTTGAACAAAAAAGAACGCCCCATTAACCAACATTGGAGCTGGGACCGAATTCTACGTTCCCCCTACATTAAACAGGCCGACACCTTGCAAGGGTTTTATTTTTTCGAAGACCATTTTACGGAAAAAGAACTGGAAAAACATTTCGATTTTTATGAACCCTTTACCGTACATGAATCTTCACTTTCTCCTTGCGTCCATGCCATACAAGCAGCAAAGCTGGGCCGTATGGAGCAAGCCTATACTTTTTACCTCCGTACATCCAGATTGGATTTGGACGATTATAATAAAGAGGTGGAAGAAGGGCTCCATATTACTTCTATGGCAGGTACCTGGATGAGTATCGTGGAAGGTTTTGGAGGCATGCGCATAAGAGATGGCAAGCTCTGTTTTTCTCCAAAAATCCCGGAACAATGGGAGATGTATTCCTTTAAAATTAATTTTAGGGATAGGGTTTTGAGGGTAATCGTGACCCAAAAAGGAGCTGAATTTGATATTGACAAGGGTGAAGCTTTAAAGATCATGGTCAACAATAAAGCTGTGACCATATCCGCTTAACCAGCAAAGCAAAAAAGTACCTGATAATGATTAAATCGGTTTGATTTCACCTAAAAAAGCTTAAAAACTATCAGTTTTAAGGGCATTCGAAGTATTTTCACATCAATTTTAAGATTTTACCATGAAAAGATTATTGCTATGTGTTTTGGTTTTGCAGCTCGTGGGATGTGCGGAACTCCAACAGGTTGTAAACCAATTGCCCCAAGGCACCACAGGAATCGGAAATGCCGAAATAGCACAAGGATTACGGGAAGCCTTGAATATGGGTATTGAAAAACAAGTGGATAAGCTAGCTCTGGAAAACGGTTTTTTCAGGAACGAGCTTGTAAAGATTTTGCTTCCGGAAGAATTACAAAAAGTGGACAAAACCTTGCGTGATGTTGGCTTGTCCAGTTTGGCAGACGAAGGTTTGAGAATAATAAACCGTGCCGCAGAGGATGCCGTTGGCGAAGCCACGCCTATTTTTGTAGATGCCGTAAAGGGAATAACATTTAATGATGCCAAACAGATTCTTTTAGGAAACGATAATGCTGCGACCCAGTACCTGCAACAAGCCACCAAAACGCAATTGTACAATAAATTTAATCCTATTATCAAAAATTCGTTCCAAAAAGTGGGCGCGGACCAAATCTGGAGCAACATTATTACCAAGTACAATAGCTTGCCGCTTACCAACGATGTAAACCCAGATTTGACGGATTATACCACCAACGAAGCATTGGAGGGTGTCTATACCATGATTGCCGTGGAAGAAAAAGAAATTAGGACAAAAGTTTCATCAAGAACAACAGATTTGTTAAAAAAGGTATTCGCCCTTCAGGATTAATCACAATTTTTTGATAAAAACGCAATAACTCTAAAAATAAGTCGTTATAAACTCAATAATTAAGAGTAATTATAACAAAATCCTAAAGTTAAATTAACCTTGGCCTGAAGGTTAAACTAGAATTTTGTACAAGTTATCTGAGTTAGCATTTTTTTGAGTTAGTTAGTTTAAAAACCGGTGTTCTTCACCGGTTTTTTGTTTTCTGAACTTTGCGGTAGAGTCCATCAAAAACAATTGAGGTACTGTTCCCTTCCCCGAGAACCTCCCATAACTGCCTCACAGTTCCGTCATCGTTTTTGGTCCAGATAATTCGGTTCCTGTATTTTTTGCCATCAGATTTTGTAAACTCATCGGAAGTCAAAATCATTTTATTGTTAACCCTGTTTCCCTTCAACTTTAAAGAAGCTCCAGCATTATCTATCCACAACTGCTCCCATTCACTGGTTTGGGCATTAAAAAAATTAAGACTGGTTCCTGTATATGCTTTGGCACTGGTCCAATTTTCCCGAATTACGCAACCACCTTCTTCCTTATTGATCACACTTGATCCTGCAAGAGAGCCATCTTGGAAATTAACTACTTCCCACTCCCCAACCCAAAAGTCAAATGCTCTATGATTTTGGGAACAGCAATTACAATTTTGTTCATTTTGTGCTTGGCCCACAAAATGAAAAAGTAAAATCAAAACGAATAATGATCTGTGCATAGGAACCCTAGAAAGTTAAAAAGCAATCCTTTTAAAGATAAGTTAATTTTTTACTAGGCTAAAGTAAAGGGTTTGGACAAATAGCAATAGATACGTTAAATTTTAGATAAATTACCTGATTTATAGATGTATACCATCCAAAACCGTAGTCCACAAGCCTGTTTTGAACGTATCTTTGTTATTAACAAATCTTGAAAGCTATGAATAATCAGTATTGTAAAGTTGGATCTGTTACACCCATTACCAGTATAAGCCAAGCAGCATCAGTTTTGGAGGTAATGCACAATAATTTTATGGAAAAAGCTGCCAGTGTTGCCGGTAAAGACACCCAATTGGGAGAATTTTTTAAAAGGAAAGCGCAGAGCCTAAAAAAGGTTTTGGAAAGCTTGGCCTAGAACTTAATCAAGTTTAGCCAGTTCAATTGCCATTTCTTGCTGGATTTCCTGTGCCTTTTTCGCAGCGGTTTCGGCAAAATCCAAACCTGTAGAAGCATATAAAATACCTCGAGAAGAATTCACCAACAAACCTACATCTTTAGTGATTCCGTATTTACAAACTTCTTGTAAACTACCTCCTTGCGCACCTACCCCTGGTACCAACAAAAAACTTTCTGGAACAATTTTTCTGATATCTTCCAAATAAGTAGCCTTGGTCGCACCAACAACATACATTAATCTTTCAGCGCCTTTGTACGTTTTGGAAATGGACAATACTTCTTTGTACAATTCCTGGCCATCTACATCTTTGGTCTGAAAATCAAAAGCGCCCTGATTGGACGTGAGCGCCAATAAAATGGTATGCCTATCCTTAAACTCCAAAAAGGGCTCCACAGAATCCTTGCCCATATAGGGTGCAATGGTAATGGAATCAAAATCCATGGTCTCAAAAAACGCCTTGGCATAGCGAGTGGATGTATTTCCGATATCTCCACGTTTCGCATCAGCTATGGTAAACATTTTTGGATGCTTGGCATTCAAATATGCCATGGTACGCCCCAAGGATTTCCATCCTTCCAGACCATAAGCCTCATAAAAAGCAATATTCGGCTTGTAGGCTACACAATACGGATGCGTAGCATCAATTATAGCCTTATTGAAAGCGAAAATAGGGTCTTCTTCTTTTAGAAGATGCTTTGGGATTTTATCCAAGTCAGTGTCGAGACCAACACAGAGAAACGATTTTTTTTGACGTATTTGGGCAATTAAATCTTCTATCTTCATTTTGAATGGTTCTCGACCGTGTTCAATGGGAAATTAATCGATTAAAATATCTCCGAAGCTTCTTTGAGTTTCTCGGTATTTTCCACCAACATCAACTCATCGATTATCTTTTGGATATCCCCGTTGATGATATTCTGTAAATCGTACAGCGTTAGACCGATTCGGTGATCGGTTACCCTACCCTGCGGATAATTATAGGTGCGGATTTTTGCTGAACGGTCGCCACTGCTCACCTGTGAATTACGTTTGGCTGCATCCTCGGCCTGTTTTTTGGCCAATTCCATATCGTACAAACGGGCACGAAGTACTTTAAAGGCTTTATCCTTGTTCTTGTGTTGGGACTTTTCGTCCTGGCATTGGGCCACAATCCCTGTAGGCTCGTGCGTTAAACGCACCGCAGAATAAGTGGTGTTCACCGACTGTCCACCAGGTCCAGAGGAACAGAAGTAATCTATCCGCACATCTTTTGGATCTATTTGAACATCGAACTCTTCCGCCTCGGGAATCACCATAACGGTAGCCGCACTGGTGTGCACCCTACCTTGGGTTTCGGTCTGTGGTACGCGTTGCACACGGTGCACTCCTGCCTCAAACTTAAGTGTTCCATACACATCCTCCCCATTGACCTCAAAATGGATTTCCTTGTATCCGCCGCTGGTTCCTTCACTCAAATCGATTACGTTGGTCTTCCATCCTTTGGATTCGCAATATTTGGTGTACATACGGAACAGGTCACCGGCAAAAATACTGGCCTCGTCCCCTCCGGTTCCAGCCCTGATTTCCATAACCACGTTCTTTTCATCTTCAGGGTCTTTGGGAATCAAAAGGTATTTAATTTCTTCTTCCAATTTGGGCAAGGCACTCTTGGCCTCATCCAATTGCATTTTGGCCATTTCCAACATTTCTGTATCACTACCGTCGGCAATAATCTCTTCTGCTTCCTGGATATTGTTGGTAAGGGCTATGTATTCGTCGCGTTTGTCGCTGAGCAACTTCAAGTCTTTGTACTCTTTGTTCAGCTTTACGTACCTTTTTTGGTCCGCAATAATATCGGGTTGTATGATCAGGTCCGAAACCTCATCAAAACGCTGTTTTACAATGTTGAGTTTGTCTAACATAAATCAATCCTCCTAATGGGAATGCGAATTTACGATTTTTTCGTTGGATTATTTTTTAAAATCAACTACCTCGGAGCAAGCCAACGAGGTGTTCAAACGAAAAAAATTAATTCATTCCGATCTAGAACACCGGAAAATCAAACCCTCGATGAGGAATTGAGGTCAGTTTCCAACAAAAGTAGTACCAAGCGTAACAATAAAGGCATTGAGGCCATCACTACGATCATATTGGCTAAATCGCAGGTTGATGGTTTTCAACCCAAAATTGAACACTCGGGCTCTGGTAAAAACATCCTTGTACTGTACCCCAATCCCATACTGATGGGCATCGTATTTGGACAGATCATAGTCCGAAGTATAAAACGCGGAGGTGGATAATGCCTGCTCCTTGGGATAAAAATAGTCGGCTGCGGTTTGTGTGTAGTATCGGTAACTTGGGTATAAGGTGAATTTATCCGTCAACTTAAAAGGCGCTTCCAAACTTGTGGTATGGGAACGAATCCCCCAATCGTCCCAATAAAAACGGTAGTAGGAACGCAGTATGACCAAATCGTTCAAATAATAATTCAACCTACCGCCCACAGGTATTTTGAACCGGTTATCGGGCAACTGCTCCACATTATCCGCCAATTGAAAATCATCAATATAAAAATCTTCAAAATCCGAGAAGTACACGCGTTGGAATGGCGTGCTCAACAATCCGTTCTGAGAGACCACATCCACAAAAAGGGCACCTTGCAATTTTTGGCCCAAAATCTGGGAGAAATTCAAGGATAGTGAGTAAGAATTCCGCTTTTCATACTCAAACTCGGAAAAAATGGGATTGTAAGCACCATTTCCGGTGATACGGTCATCAAAGAAACCATCACGCAGCTCAATAGGGTACTGTGCATTCCATTTATCCAAATACACATTACCGCTTAGTGTGACCTCTGTGTTCTTCTCGTTGAACAACTTGGTGTAACTGCCTCCAAATCCAATGGAAAAATAATCGTACTCCGACGAAAAATAGGCATTGGCACTCCAGATGGAATTACGATCATCGGAACTGTGCCGATATGTTGGTTTGACATAGGCCAATACATCCTTTCGAGATTCTCCCGAAGAAGCATCAAAAGG
Source organism: Flagellimonas halotolerans (assembly GCF_035818535.1). Lineage (NCBI taxonomy): Bacteria > Pseudomonadati > Bacteroidota > Flavobacteriia > Flavobacteriales > Flavobacteriaceae > Flagellimonas > Flagellimonas halotolerans. Next base: position 106,337 of record NZ_JAYKYV010000004.1, read on the forward strand.
AGTAGCATTGGCTCCGCCATCCAAAGGATTTACATTACTGGAAGATGCCGAGGTATAGGCGGACAACCCCACATCCACCGTTAAAATATCATCCTCGTTCATCGGCATTCGCAAGACAATGCTAGAAGTAGCATCCGTTAATTCCTCGGTACCTTCGCCACCTGTAACAGCCGCATTTTCCCCATCTTGTCTGTAATAACTAAAAAGCATGTCAACCTCACTTGCCTCCAACACCCTTCGCTTGTACGAGGTATCTCCCTGTTGCGACCATCCCAAGGATACCATCAAAAATAATAAGACTACGAAAACGGTTTTCGCTGATTTGGATGATCGGGCCATGAGGTTTTTTAAATTAATCATTTGAAGTTCCCATTCAATTACATCCGCATCCACCACCTGTCTTGCCTCCGTTGGCACCAGAGGAGGCCTCCCTATAAACATGGAAATTGGTTTCAAAACGTTCGCAAGCTCGCGCACTCAACTGCATCTCTTCGTCGTTCACATACACTTTATCGTACTCGCGGACGGCGACACAGGAACTTGATAAAATCAAGAGTAATAGCAAAAAAAGAGGTTTTACCATATTTTAAGTATGTTCTAGTTCGTATCGAACATTATACCCGAGCTTTTATGGATTTTGCTTTCGGAGTCGACCACAACGGCTTCTACTCCATCGATCTGGTTGATCATGTGCAGACCAACGTCCCTGCCCATTATAAAAACTGCGGTGGCAAGGGCATCGCACAATTCAGCTTGTTTGGCAAAAATCGATACACTATTAACACCTGTGGTAGGATATCCTGTTCGCGGGTCAATAATGTGTGAATATTTTTTTCCGTCCAGCTCAATATACTTCTCGTAATTGCCCGAAGTAGCCACTGAAGATTCTATTATAGGCAACCAACTGAACACTTTATCCTTGCTCAATGGATTTGCAATACCTACCAACCATTTTTCACCGGTCACTTTGGTGCCCCAAGTGGTAAGGTCGCCCGAAGCATTGATGATTCCTCCTTTCACATCTTTGGATACCAAGAGTTCTTTGGCCCTATCTGCAGCATACCCCTTTCCGATAGCACCAAATCCAATGCACATTCCTTTTTCGGGCAAAAAAACGGTTTGGTTATCTTGATCCAACTGTATTTTTTGATATCCGACCTTTGCAATGGATTTTTCAATTTCTTCTTTTGAAGGAATTTTATCCATGGTCCCATCAAACCGCCAAACCTCGTCCATGGAGGCATAGGTAATATCAAAAGCTCCATCTGTTATTTCCGATATTTTGATGGACCGTTCGATTAAATCAATCAATTCCTGACTCACCTTCACAGGTTTGATTCCAGCATTTTTGTTGATTAAAGAGGTTTCGGAATCCTTGTCCCATGATGAGATGATTTTTTCTATACGCTCAATTTCCGAAACAGCTTCGTCTATATTAATGTAGCCAATATCCTCGTTCGGTGCCACCACGGTAATCTCGAACCGGGTACCCATTAGTTTTAGGGTCTTTTTTACAGTGACATCTGTTTGCCTCGACTGCCCAAAGGACAGCAGGCAAGAAAAACTGCAGATAAGGGCTATAAAGCTTTTCATTTTAGAAATTTGTTAAGTGTTCTGATATATTTTTCGGGACTGGTTCGGGCCACAAAACCTGTAGTGCCCAAAACGTTTTGGTTCTTGTCCATTACCACAACCAGTGGAAAATAACCCTTTGGGTTATATTTTTCGGCCAAGGACTTATTTACATTTAATTTTTCTTCAGGTAGTTGATTTTTCTTTTTGCGGGGAAAATCCGCATCATACATCACATAATGCTCAGAGGCATAGGCTTTGAACTCCCCGCTATCAAAAACATGTTTTTTTAAACGGATACATGGCGCACACCAATCCGAACCGGAAAAGACCAAAACAATGGGTTTGTTCTCAACAGCTGCTTTGGCTAGGGCATCATCAAAATTATCTTGCCATTCTTGGGCCTGAAGTATGCCTGCACATGCAAAAATCAGTATGTAGATTAGATGTTTCATAAGATTTGGGACTCAAAAAACTATTCATAAATCCGTAAAATGGAACCGTTGAGTTCCGTATTGTAAACCTTGAGTGCTCTTGCGGGGGAACTGTCAACTTGGTTAAGGGGTGTTCCATCCTGATCAAAACGAGATCCATGCACATCGCAATAAAAAATACCGCCACTTTGATCTACAAATCTCACTTGATCATATGATTGATGACTGCAAACCTGACTTGCCGCCACATATTCGCCTTCTAAATTTTTAGCTATAACCACTAAGTTTTTTAATATAAAACCTCCATTGGAAGCCAAAGCTTGAGCTTCTTGCGAGCTAAGGTCTACGGTAAAGTCGACACCTGTGGGCTCTTCCACTATATCCCCGTTCACATCATCCTTGGAACACCCTTGTAAACAGGGGAATGTAAGTGCAAAGGCCGCGCCTGCACCCAAACTCCGCAGAAACTCTTTTCTTTCCATAGCGTGGGAGGTTTATTACAAGAACGCTATTTCAAGCTAAATCGTATGTTAATAATCAAACTTGCCGTACGGGCTTTGGATAGTCAACTTTTTACTGCTAGCGGATGCTACCCGACCAATAATTTGGGCATCCACATCAAAACTTTTGGAAATGGAAATGATTTCTTCCGCAACCTGCTCATTCACATATAGCTCCATTCGGTGACCACAATTAAAGACCTGGTACATCTCTTTCCAATCGGTCCCGGATTGTTCTTGAATCAGTTTGAACAGGGGCGGAATCGCAAACATATTGTCCTTGATAATATGAAGATTATCCACAAAATGAAGAATCTTGGTCTGTGCCCCTCCGCTACAATGCACCATGCCATGTATTTCTTTGGAAGTATATTTTTCCAGTACTTTTTTAATGATGGGTGCGTAGGTTCTTGTTGGGGACAGCACCAATTTCCCTGCATCTAACGGAGAATCGGGTACCGCATCTGTGAGGTTTGTGTTTCCGGAATACACCAATTCTTCCGGAACCGATGCATCAAAGCTTTCTGGATATTTTTCAGCCAGATATTTGGAGAATACATCGTGCCGGGCAGATGTTAATCCGTTACTGCCCATTCCTCCGTTGTATTCGGTCTCATAAGTCGCCTTTCCAAAGGAAGCTAGGCCAACGATCACATCTCCAGCTTTAATATTGGCGTTATCTATCACGTTTTTTCGTTCCATTCGGGCCGTTACCGTGGAATCAACGATAATGGTTCTTACCAAATCGCCTACATCTGCGGTTTCACCTCCCGTGGAACGGATGGTAATGCCATGCTTTTCCAAATCGGAAATAAGCGCTTCGGTACCATTGATGATGGCCGAAATCACTTCACCGGGAATCAAGTTTTTGTTCCGCCCAATGGTCGATGACAACAGTATGTTATCTGTGGCACCCACACAGATCAGGTCATCCACATTCATAATAAGTGCATCTTGGGCAATGCCTTTCCAGACCGAAACATCGCCTGTTTCTTTCCAGTACATGTATGCCAAGGAGGATTTGGTACCTGCACCATCGGCGTGCATCACCAAACAATGGTCCTCGCTACCTGTTAAATAATCGGGTACAATTTTGCAGAACGCTTTGGGGAAAAGTCCTTTATCAATATTCTTGATTGCGTTGTGCACATCTTCTTTGGAGGCCGAAACACCTCTTTGGGCATATCTTTTACTGGTATCCGATGACATATAAATGGTTTGGGCAAAAATAACGGAAAGCCATCAAATTATTGATATGCTTTCCGTCTTTTCCTTTTGAGTGTTATGCTATTTGGAAAACAACATTTCCCTGTATTTGGTAAATGGCCAAAATTCATCTGCAATCAATTTCTCCAAGGTATCCGAGTGTTCCCGGATTTTATCAAAATAAGGCCTTACATTATTACAGTAGGCCTGGGCTTTTTTATCAACCACCGACATGCCATTGGCTCTTCTGCGAGCATCTGCCATTTCATCGGTAAGTTTTTTGATCTCCACGATATGTTCGCCGATCTGTTCCAAAATATTCAGCTGGCCTTCGGCCACTTTCTTGTGCGCCGCTCCATAGACCTCTTTTAACCCATGAATGTTCTCCAGCAGCATGTTTTGGTACTTGATTGCAGCGGGAATGATGTGGTTGTACACCATTTCGCCCAATACACGGCCTTCTATCTGAATATGGAAAATATAAGCGCCCAATTCCACCTCTTTGTGGGCCTTGAGCTCCACTTCGTTCATCACGCCCATTTGCTTAAAGAGCTCGTAGCTTTCCTTTGATGTGATGACTTGGAGTGCCTCGGGTGTGTTTTTATTGAAGCTCAACTTTCGCCTTCTTGCTTCTTCTTGCCATTCAATACCATACCCATCCCCTTCAAAACGGATGCGCTTGGAGGTTTTTATGTATTCTCGAAGCACATTGAACACTGCTTCGTCCTTTTTCAGGTTTTTCTTGTCAATCAGCGTATCCACTTCTTTTTTAAAGTCGGTAAGCTGTTTGGCAACGATGGTGTTGAGCGTGGTCATGGGCTTGGCACAGTTCATCTTGGAACCTACCCCCCTCATCTCAAACTTGTTTCCGGTGAACGCAAATGGCGATGTACGGTTCCTGTCCGTATTGTCCAATAATATCTCCGGAATCTTACCTACCACATTGAGCTTGAGCTCTGTTTTTTCCTGAGGGGACAATTTTCCTTTGGAAACCCCTTCGAGTTCGTCCAGCACATCGCTTAATTGTTGTCCTATAAAGATGGAAATAATAGGCGGCGGTGCTTCATTGGCACCCAACCTGTGGTCATTACTTGCCGAAGCTATAGAGGCTCTCAACAATTCCTCGTAGGTATCCACCGCTTTGATGGTGTTCACGAAAAAAGTGAGGAACTGAAGGTTTTTCATGGGTGTTGTACCTGGGCTCAATAGGTTCACCCCTGTATCGGTACCCAAGGACCAATTGTTGTGCTTGCCCGACCCGTTGATGCCTGCAAATGGCTTTTCGTGGAACAATACGGAAAAGTTGTACTTGTCGGCTATCTCCTCCATTACGTCCATCAACAATAAATTATGGTCCACGGAGAGATTGGCTTCTTCAAAAACCGGGGCAAGTTCGAACTGGTTTGGCGCCACCTCATTATGGCGCGTTTTTACAGGGATTCCAAGTTTGGTACATTCCTTTTCCAGTTCACTCATAAAACCTAAGACCCTTGCCGGTATCACTCCAAAATAGTGGTCGTCCAGTTGTTGTCCCTTGGCCGAAAAACTACCTACCAGGGTTCGCCCTGTCACGGAAAGGTCCAAACGGGAATTCACCAATGACTTATCAATCAAAAAATATTCTTGCTCCCACCCTAGCGTGGCATGCACCTTTCTTACATTCTTGTCAAAATACTGCGCTACACCTGTGGCAGCCTGATCTATGGCCTGCAACGCCCTCAACAATGGTGCTTTATTGTCCAGTGCTTCTCCCGTATAAGCTACAAATATGGTAGGTATACATAGGGTTGTTTTGTAAATAAATGCTGGAGAGGTCGGGTCCCAAGCCGTATAGCCGCGTGCCTCAAAAGTGTTTCTGATTCCCCCGCTCGGAAAACTGGAAGCATCGGGTTCTTGCTGCACCAATTGTGCGCCCCCAAACTTCTCCATGGCCCTTCCGTCGGGAAGGATATCAAAAAATGCATCGTGCTTTTCTGCGGTGGCCCCTGTTAATGGCTGGAACCAATGCGTATAATGTGTGGCCCCCATGGACAGTGCCCAAGCTTTCATACCCTCGGCCACTTGGTCGGCAATCTTTCTGTCGATCTTATTTCCTTGATAAATGGCTGATTTTACTTTATCAAAGGCTTCTGCTGTCAAAAATTGCAGCATTTTTTCTTCGTTAAAAACATGCTTACCGAACAGGTCGGATCTTTTCCCTGTCTCATTAATAGTGGCATATTCCCTGTTGCGGCTTTCTACCAAGGCTTGGAATCGTGTTTTAGGCATTTTCAATAATATTTAATTTTCAAATCTACAATTAACAATTTAATAAAATATACTGCAAAAATTACTTTTTTTTCATTCTGCCCTAAATAAAACAGGGGTAATATAAATAATAGGTTCAAATTTGTGATTTTACCCCCATAAAACATTGATAATAAAATGAAAAACCTATTTTTGTGAATCATAAAATTGAGAACGATTAACTACCAGAATTATGAGCAAATCTAAATTAGAGTATCTATGGTTGGATGGTTATGAACCAACGGCCAACATTAGAAGCAAAACTAGAATAGAAGAGGATTTTAGTGGCAAATTGGAAGACTGCCCCATGTGGTCCTTCGATGGTTCATCCACCAAACAAGCCGAAGGCGGTTCCTCTGACTGCCTGTTGAAGCCTGTTGCCATTTACCCTGACCCAGCAAGAAGAAACGGTTATTTGGTAATGACTGAGGTGTTGAATCCTGACGGAACCCCGCACGAGAGCAACTCCAGATCCACTATTGACGATGAGGATGATGATTTCTGGTTTGGATTTGAGCAGGAATACTTTATTATGGATACTGCAACCCAACTACCTTTAGGATTCCCTGTTGGTGGTTATCCTGGTCCACAAGGGCTATACTACTGCTCCGTTGGTGGAAGAAATACTTGGGGAAGAGACCTTGTTGAGGAGCATGCCGACCTTTGCTTGGATGCTGGACTTACCTTTGAAGGTATTAACCAAGAGGTTGCTGCCGGACAGTGGGAATTCCAATTGTTCGCAAAAGGTGCCAAGAAAGCCGGTGATGAAATTTGGGTAGCGCGTTATATGCTACAAAGATTGACAGAAAGCTACGGATACTACATTGAATACCACCCAAAACCCATTAAAGGTGACTGGAACGGTTCCGGTATGCACGCCAACTTCTCCAATACGTTGTTAAGAACTTGCGGCTCCAAAGAAATTTACGAAAAAGTATGTGAAGCGTTCCGTCCGGTAACCAAAGAGCACATTTCCGTTTATGGTGAGTTCAACGATGAAAGATTGACCGGTAAGCACGAAACTGCTTCCATCTCTGATTTCAGCTACGGAGTTTCCGATAGAGGTGCTTCCATCAGAATTCCAATTATGACCGTAGAGAAAGGTTGGAAAGGATGGTTGGAAGATAGAAGACCTGCTTCTAACGCAGACCCATACAAGGTGGCGGCCGTAATCGTGAAAACGGTTAAATCCGCAGCAGTATAAGTACGTATATAAATTAGTTGTTGATTATAGGTGAAAACCGTCCCGTTTTGTGGGGCGGTTTTTATTTTATGGTAAAATAGATAAAGGTGGCATAAAACGCCAAGAGTATCAATCCATCCCTCCACCCCAAGCGTAGGCCTTTTGGGAAGAACACCAAAGGAAGGATAAGGAAAGAAATCCCCAACATCCAAAAAATATCGCTGGACAACAATCCTTCGTCCATAACGGTTATCGGAGTAATTATCGAGGTAATTCCCAAAACGGCCAACAAATTGAAAATATTGGAACCTATCAAGTTCCCCAAAGATATAGCCTTTTCTTTCTTTAGTACTGCTATTACCGATGCTGCCAGTTCAGGGATACTTGTTCCTACGGAAACAATGGTTATACCAATTACACGATCACTTACCCCAAAAGAGGATGCAAGACCCACGGCCCCATCTATAAGTAATTCGGAACCTCCCCAAAGCGCCGTTCCGCCGATTCCCAAGAAAAGTGCGACCTTATATAATGGTAGGGGTACGTCATCTTCGGGCATTTCGTCCTCAACCGCTGTTTTTTGAAATCTAAGCAGGTACACCAAGAACACAAATAAAAGGGACACAAGAACAATCCCTTCATATTGCTGGAGCTCTCCATCAAAATAGATAAAACCACATAACAAAAGCGAAGCGACCATCATTACAGGCCAATCGGTGGTATAAAAACTCTTCCGCACATTTATGCTCCCCATAATTATGGTGATTGCCAAAACCAATCCCAGATTAGCAATATTGGAACCTACCACATTTCCCAAAGAAAGGTCCGGGAAACCATCCAAAGCAGCTTTTACACTAACAATAAGCTCTGGAGCTGAGGTAGCGAACGAGACCACCGTCATGCCTATGATTATTTTGGGGATGTACAATCTCAAGGATAAGGCAACCGCCGATTTTAATAACCAATTTCCCCCGGCTATTAAGAGGACCAATCCCAAAACAATAAAGAGTAGATTTCCCAAAAAAAATAAAATTTTGCGCAAAGATACGGGAAGAATAGCTGGTCAAAGAAGGTTCTTTCATAAATAAAAACTACATAAATAGTTGATAAACTATAAAAATAGTTGTTTAACTAAAATATTAGTATTACGTTTGGGCATACAACAAATACATCATGCAAAAATTGACCAACAAGGAAGAGGAGATCATGAAAATCCTCTGGGAGCTGAAAAAAGCTTTTGTAAAGGAAATACTTGAGGAGATACAGGGCGAAAAGCCCCATTACAATACCTTATCCACCATTGTTAGAAATCTTCAGGAAAAAGGGTTCGTAGATCATGAGGCCTTTGGCAACACCCATAGATATTTCCCAATAGTAAGCAAAGAGGACTACCGGAAAAAGTATGTGAACTCAGCCATTGCAGATTATTACAATGACTCTTTTAAAAGTTTGGTTTCCCACTTTGCCCAAGAGGAAAAAATATCCATTGCAGAACTCAAAGAGATCATTGACCTAATAGAAAAGAAAAAATAATGGAACCTATATTCATGTACTTTTTACAATCCGCCCTTATCTCCGGTGGTTTTTTGGCGGTTTACCATATTTTTTTAAAGCGCGACACCCTTTTTACGGAAAACCGCATGTTTTTGTTATCGGGATTGATACTCGCTTTTGTACTCCCCTTCATCAAGATCAAAAAAACGGTGGTGGTTTCCAAACCCATACTTATTCAGGCCGATGAGTTGGGAGCTCAAGCTACCTCATCCCTTGCCGAAAGTAGTTTGTTCACTGCGGAAAACATACTCCTTATCCTATACAGTGCAGTAAGTGCTATTTTGTTGGTAAAGTTTATGATTAGATTGATTTCGTTAAAAAAATTGGCCGAAAATGCCCATAAAAGAAAGGAAAGTCCTTTTTTACACTTGGAAACGGAAAAACGAATATCCCCTTTCTCTTTCTTCAACTACATTTTTTATAATCCAACACTTTTTGAGCCCAACGAACTGCATTCGGTTTTGGAACACGAAAAGGTACATGCCCGTCAATACCATACGTTGGACATCTTATTCCTTGAGGTTTTAAAGATTGTTTTCTGGTTCAACCCTGTATTGTGGCTCTACAAAAGTGCTGTGAGGCAAAACCTGGAATACTTGGCAGACCATTTTGCCATAGCACATGCGAAAGACAAAAACTCATACCAATACCTGATGCTAAAACAGGCGGTAGACACACAAGAATACGTTTTAGCCAATTCATTTTACAATTCATTAATCAAAAAACGAATAGTCATGTTAAATCAAAATCAATCCAAAAAAATCAATGTCCTAAAAACCCTGCTCGTAGCTCCGTTGTTGGGGTTGCTTCTAGTGAGTTTCAGTATTGAGGAAACCTATCTGTATAAGGATTCCGACAATACTGGGAGCTCAATGACCGAAAAAAAATCAAAAGACAACAAAAAAATCGAATTCACCGTAGATAAAAATACATCAGATGCCAAACTCGATAATATCAAAAAAGATTTAGCCAAAGATGACATTGATTTCAGTTACACCGCCGTTAGAAATAATGCAAAAGAGATAATTGGGATTTCTCTGCAATTGAGCGGTAAAAATGATGAGGGCAAAAAAGTGAACGGAAATTACAGCACTAATTCCGATGGCGCCATCGGCCCTATAACGGTTATTTATGATGATGAAAACAATGTGGTCTCCTTTTGGAATTCCGGCAAAAAGAAAAATATTAGTATCCATAAAATAAAAGGAACGAGTTCTTGGACCACTAATGATGAAACCGAAGTCACCATTAAACAGGTAGATAATGAAAAAGTTGTAATTGTAGACGGTAAAAGGCTTAGTGACAAAGAAGCTGAAAAACTACATATTGAAGATGATCAGGACATAAAACATATTAGCATTAAAAAAATTGAAAAGAAAGGCGAAGAAAACAATGTGATGGTCTTTAGTACTGATAAAGACAACGATATTGAAGTAAAAAGAAACAGCAATGTAACGATCATTAAAGATTCGGATAACGATGGGGACATTGAAGTAATCAGTAACCATGACAATGCCAGTTTCTTTTTTATAGACAATGATGGCAAAGGCGAGCCACTTTATTATATAGACGGTAAAAAAGCAAAGGCAAAGGATATCAAAAAGATATTGCCTAGCGATATAAAAAGCATGACCGTCCTAAAAGGTGATAAAGCTATTGACAAATATGGCAAAAAAGCTAAAAATGGGGTTGTTGAAATAACCACCAAGAAAGGTAAATGATTATAACATAATCATTTTTTGAATAGTCCTAGGAGCCGTCTTAAAAGACGGTTCCTTTTTTTGTGTCGCCAAACGAAAACCCAAAAATGGGCACATTTTTGAACAAAACCTCCCTTGTTTTTCAAAAAACAACTCAAAACGCCTCTATATATCTAACATTTTATTAGTTAAAACATATAAATACATTTCAATTCAATATTTTACATAAGGAACTAGCTTACATTTGTAGAAGCATTACGTTTTTAGAGATACAATCTCGTATGCAATTACATTGATTTTAGTCTAATTGTTTGGAAGCATGACTTTTATCATTATATATTCGAAGAAACAATAAAAAAGTCATAGTTTTTTAAACCTAAAATCAATCAAATGATAGCAATCGTAAAATTTTTCATTGCACTTCTTGTTCAACTCTTAACAATAATATTTATGTAGTACGTAAGATTTTATCCACATAAATACTCATAAAGCCACCTTGTAAACAGCTTTACCTATATTTACACAAAACCAACGCAATTATATGTTTTACAAGATTTTGGCAAAAATCAACAAAGCTGTACTTCCCTCCTACTCTAAAAAGGGCCTGGACCTTTCCAAGGCATCTAAATTACAAATGGCCATTATAGGTTGGAGATACTATGTTACCAAAAAAGCATTGGATCAAAATTGAAGAAGCACCTCTTTTTGGTAACCTTTTACTTTTTCAGCTCCATTTAAAAAGGTGAGTTCAATCAAAAAGTTGCATTGTACCACTTCTCCCCCTAATTTTTCAACTAGTTTACAAACGGCCTGAGCCGTACCTCCAGTAGCCAAAACATCATCGTGCACCAATACCCTCTCCCCTTTTTCTATGGCATCCGAATGGATTTCCAACGTTCCAGTGCCATATTCCAGATCGTAAGACTGGGAAATCGTCTTATATGGTAGTTTTCCAGACTTACGGACAGTTACAAAGCCTGCACCCAGTTTTTCGGCCAACATGGGCGCAAAAATAAACCCACGGCTGTCCACACCAATAACTTTGTCTATTTTCGTGTTGCCCACCAAAGCCAACAGGGCATCCGCGGCCTTTTGGAAAGCGCTTGGGTCTTTTAGCAGCGGGGTTATGTCCTTAAAAACAACACCGGGCGTAGGGAAGTCCTCAATATCGCGAATGTAGTGTGTGAAATCCATTATTTTTGTATGCTAGGGTTTTGTGGTAAAGTTAAAAAGAAATATATTTGCAGCCCTTAAATAAGGCCGCGTGGCGCAACTGAATAGCGCATCTGATTACGGCTCAGAAGGTTGCAGGTTTGAATCCTGCCGCGGTCACAATTTTAAACACTTTTTAAGCCTAAGCACTTGATGCTTAGGCTTTTATTTTGAATGCTACTGGGGTCGCACTCAAGTAGAAGCTGATTTATAATTTATTGATAATCAGTAAATTATATTTTAAGAAAACTGGTTTTGTCCCACTAACTACCCACTAGCACGAATCGTTTCTTCCTAAGATTAATCTTTTCTGACAGTTTTTCTATCTTTAAAGCACCCTCTATTGGAATTCATTTTTTCCAACTCAACTAAATTGTTTAAAGTTTTCATTGATGAAAATAAAGCATACTAATGTTAATATCCCTAAAGAAAAACCTTTTAGAATTGCAAGCTAAACAGAGCGCCTATTGCTGAAATTATGCGTCAGGTAAACTATACTCATAAACACAAAAGCTCGAAGCTTATGTTCTTTTGATATCTTAAATAAGGGAATTAAAAAAATGATTGAATCCAATCCAATTTTATTTACTATTATTTGTGTTTTAAACCTACAGTTGTTGACCTTAAAAGTTATAATGCGAACTTCGAACAACTTAGATAAAACTGGAATTTTTCAAACACACAAAAAGGCATTGAGAAAAACACAACATGACAAGGATAAGCTATGGCTTAGCACCAATGAAGAAGAATAAAAACAATAAGTCAGAAGAAGTAGATTTTAAAATCTAATATATTATACTTTATTCGTATTTTTATTATGTTAAATATAATTTATTATACCTATAATGATAACTTCTAAGTCATCAAACGAGTCTATTTTAAAAGAGCTTACGAAAAGGGTTCGCCAGCGACGCTTGAACCTAAACATGACTCAAGAGCAATTGGCCAATACAACCGGCTTGCATAACCAAACCATAAAAAACTTTGAATCTGGCAACAATACTTCATTATTGACCTTGATACAAATCCTAAGGGCATTTGGGGACTTAGCAGCCTTGGACAAATTCTTGCCCGATCCCGGCATTAGTCCAATTCAACTCCTCAAATTAAAGGGAAAAGAGCGTGAACGTGCTTCGGGCACCGATTTTGATAAAGGAAAAGACTCGGAATGGTAGATGTTATTGGTGTCACTTTATGGGGTGAAAATGTAGGTGCATTGAGTTGGGACAATGAACGCAATCTAGGATTCTTTGAATACCAACCCAGTTTTATCAACAAGGGTCTGGACGTATCGCCCATAAACATGCCCTTTGCCGGATCGAAAGATAAAATTTACAGTTTTCCAACTTTGGATGAGCAGACCTACAAAGGACTTCCTGGAATGATTTCCGATGTATTGCCGGATGATTTTGGAAACCATCTGATCAATCGATGGTTAAAATTGAACGGTATTGTAAAATCCGACTTTTCGCCTTTGGATCGCCTCTCATATATCGGCTCCCGTGGAATGGGGGCATTGGAATTCGAACCTGCTAAAAAATTGGGGTATGATCAATCTACTGAATTGAACATTTCAAGTTTAGTAGAATTGTCCGGAAAGATTCAGCAGAAAAGAGAAGACATTACATTGAACCTCCAAGAAACCGAGGCAATGAATGAATTGATCAAAGTGGGGACCTCAGCAGGAGGACAGCGAGCCAAGGCGATCGTAGCCTATAATAAAGACTCCAAAGAGGTGCGCTCCGGTCAAACTAAAGTACCTGAAGGCTTTGAGCATTTCATTCTCAAATTTGATGGGGTGACCAACAAGGAACTTGGAGATCCACAAGGGTATGGAAAAATAGAATATGCCTATTACCTGATGGCCATTGATTGTGGCATTGAAATGATGCCTTCGCAGCTTTTGAAAGAAAATGGGCGAGCACACTTTATGACAAAGCGATTTGACAGAACAGGGCAAGGGGAAAAATTGCATATGCAAACCCTTTGCGCCCTTGCCCATTTCGATTATCGAAAACCAGGTGTTCACGGATATGAGGATGCGTTGGACATAATGAGGAAACTTAAACTCCCCAAAGAACAAGCGGTTCAACTCTTTAGAAGAATGGTCTTCAATGTCATGGCCCGCAACCAAGATGATCACACGAAGAACATTTCATTCATAATGGATAAATCCGGTAAATGGAGACTGACGCCCGCATATGATGTCACCTATGCGTACAATCCAGCGGGCCAATGGACCAATGGGCACCAGATGACAATTGCCGGTAAACGTGACAACTTCACTAGAAAAGATCTTCAATCCATCGCCGATGAGATAAATTATACAAACGCAAATGATGATATTGAAGCTATACAAGTCACATTGAATCAATGGGAACATTACTCTGATAGAGCAGGTATTCCCAAAAAGCAATCCCAAAAGCTAAAAAAAGCGTTTAGACTAAATTTTAAGGTATGATATTATATATGTGAAATGGATTAATTACTTTAGAGTATATTATTTTATACTTTAAAAATAGTATTTTACTCATCTTCTAGTATTACTTTCAAATAAATATAGGCAATGATATACTTATGTAACCCAAATGGAACGGCCCAACAGAACATAAAGCTCCTACTGGCCTCATTTTTTGCTATCCAGCCTGACCCAAAATGAAACCAGTAAATCCGTCAAGGGATTTTGGATTAAAACCCTTATCAGGTGATGCCAAAATAACCTTATTGGACCTTTTGGAAAATTGTTATGGTGATGGCTCGGTGATTATAAGCTCTCAATTACCATTTGACCATTTTTACAGGTTTTTTTATCAGATTTAGCCTATTTAAAAATGTCTTTGGAAAAAGCCCATATCAATTTATACGCTTATACTACAAAAAAGATTTTTGAAAGGAACTATATCAAGGTAAAACAAAGCATTCAAAAAGACAGTTTTAGCAGTCTGGAAGCGAAAAAACTATTTCAACGAATCGTTTCTCAGGTAAACAACGGGCATACCCGAATCCCTTTTCCAATCCCTGAATATATCGCCTATGCCCAAAATGGCGGAACATTGTTTCCTCTAGAAGTGGCCATTGAAAATGGCAAAGCAATGGTAAGAAAAAACTGGTCTGAACATACTGATATTGCAGTTGGATCTGAATTATTAAATATTAATGGACGGCCAATTAAAAAGGTGTTTGAAGATATCTATCCTCAAATTTCTGCCGAACGTTTGTACTTTAGGCATGCTCAATTGGAAAACATGACGCTTCCCAGGTTTTACTGGCTGGTTTTTGGAAAGAAGAATAGCTTTGACGTTGAAATTTTAGCAAATGGCAAACGCCGAAAGTATCATCTAAAGTCCATAAGGGCCGTTGAAGATTTTGAAATGAAAAGAGGTGATATTTTAAAACATAACAGAAATTTACAGTTTCTTGAAAAAGCTTCTGCCTATCTAAGGCCAGGTGATTTTGGAGGCGATTTAGAACAATACAAACACTTCATAGACTCCGCTTTTGTTGAAATAAAGCATAACAACTCCAAAAACCTGATTATAGATTTAAGAAACCATTCCGGTGGTGATGATGCCTTTGGTGATTATTTAGTGTCTTATATCGCCGACAAACCTTTTAAATGGGCATCACGGTTTCAATTAAAAACCAGTCAACAATTGAAAGAAAACACAAGAAGGACGAGAGACACCACCCAAGCCTATTGGCAATCGATCTTAGAACATGAAGATGGCGAAATATATGATTACGACTTTGGGTTTTACGAACCTCAGCCTAAAGAAAAGCGTTTTACTGGTAATGTATACATGATGGTGAATCGGCAATCCTATTCACAATCTACGGTCACAGCCGCTCAAATACAGGATTACGGCTGGGGAACCATTGTTGGAGAAGAAACAGGAGAATATCCTAACCTTTATGCCTCCATTTACAATTATCCCCTATCAAAAACAGGAGTCACTGTTGATGTTTCCAAAGGTAAAATCGAACGCATAAATGGGGTGGATAAAGGCACAGGTATTATCCCCGATATTCTAATCAAAGACCACTTGTTGGATGGGAAAGATGAGATTTTAGAGGGGTTATTGAAAAGTATGGAAGATTAAATCATAAATTGGCAATTACCAATGGATACAATCAATCCAGCCACACCATAATCTACAAGTTAACATCAAGGAGTATAAACTGGATAAATCAAAATGAGTAAATAGCTTCCATTTTTACAATCATACACCCTTTTAAATAACTTGTTTTGCATCAAAAATCATAAATGAGAATTTTATCGGTTCTCATCGTGTTAATAAGCTTGAGCTGTATTGAAGCCGTCAAAAAAAGCATGAAGAGCATACGTCTGATACGGTGAAACGGAGTGAAGTAGCTGACACCTATTTTTCAAAACTGACAGAACTCGGAGACTTCAATGGTGTGGTTCTACAAAAAAAGGCACAGACTTGGGGCTAAAGAAAGCCTTTAATATGCAATCAGATATGATTTTTAGGTTTATGGCATATTAAAAAAGCACGGCTTTCACCGTGCTTTCTCCTGAATCTCTATCAAAAAATTAACTAAACTAAGATAGATTCCTTTAGCCACGATCTTTTAATTGATCGGGACCTTTTACCATATTATCATTATGAATTTTGACTGCTTCATTGATTTTTGCAATGATTTCAGGGTTTTCTTTGGAAATATCATATTTCTCAGATGGATCCACACTCAAATTAAAGAGTAATGGAGTCTCATGCTCCACAGCATCGGGACCATAAGGATCCTGTGTAATGTAATGTGCCTTATAATCGCCTACCCTAGCAGCGTAGAGTTTGTCTCCACGATAGTAGAACATATCATTCCTAGAACTCTTCTGCCCTTCAAACAATACGGGAGCTAAATCCACTCCATCCATAACCCTGTCCGTTGGTATTGGCACGTTAACCATATTGCTGAAAGTGGTAAACAAATCCATAGTAGTTCCCAAATCGGCAACTATACCAGGCTTTATTCTACCCGGTGCCCAAAAAATACAGGGCTCGCGCATTCCACCTTCCCAAGTAGATCCTTTGCCATTTCTTAACAAGCCTGCACTTCCTCCCTCTTCATTCATAATCAACCAAGGACCATTATCGGATGTAAACACCACAATGGTATTCTCTGCAAGGCCATTTTGTTTCAAGGCATCAAGTACTTGGCCAACACTATGGTCTATCTCTTCTACCACATCACCGTATAAACCCCTTGGGCTAGTACCTTCAAATTCTTTTGAAGCAAACAGAGGTACGTGGGGGAGGTTATGTGCCAAATACAAGAAGAAAGGTTCATCTTTTTTCTCGTTGATAAATTTCACAGCCTCTTCGGTATACCGCTTGGTAATGGTATGCTGATCTGCTGGACGTTCAACGATTTCCGTATCCCTCATTAAAGGAACATTAAACGTATTGATGTCCTTTCGTTCTTCGGATTTCCAAAATTCAAAATACCCTCCCATTGACCTAAAGGGAACCACATTGTCCATATCGTTGCTGTAGGGGATTCCAAAATAGGAATCAAAACCATGACTGGTAGGAAGATACTCTTCTTTGTGTCCCAAGTGCCATTTCCCTATTGCTGCTGTTGCATAGCCTGCCTCTTTCATCTGCTCCGCTATGGTAACTTCTTTTTGTGGTAAACCATTGTGCGAATCGGGGAAAAGTACACGAACTTCGCTACTGGCCATACCGCTTCTCACAGGTAGCCTTCCCGTCATTAAAGCAGCACGACTGGGTGTACAAACACTGGCTCCCACATAAAAGTTGGTCCATTTTTGGCCTTCATGGGCCATTTGATCTAAATATGGGGTTCGGATGGTCGGATGCCCGTAAGAACTTAAGTCGCCATAGCCCAAATCATCTGCAAAAATGATGACAAAATTTGGGTTATCCCTTAATGAAACTTCGGCGTCATCCGTTTGCCCCCCTTGATTTCCCTGGCAGGAACAAACTGTGGTTACCACAAGAAATCCTGCGGTAACCCAGAGTATTTTGTTAATATTTTTAAAATTGAACATATTGATTATTTGGTTTTATAAATTAATAACCTGGATTTTGTTCCAAATTGGGATTGGCGTCCAACTCCACTTGGGGAATAGGAAACAATACATGGTAACCCTGTGCATTTTTTCCACGAGCCTGAGCCCTGGAAATAAATACACCATGTCTTATCTGATCTTCACGAGCTTTTTCCTCCCAATAAAATTCCCACTCTCTTTCCTGTAAAATAGCATCACGAAGGGATTCTTTAGTAAACCCTGCCAAAGTATATGGCGTAGCTTCCGCTCTTTCCCTAATATCGTTTATAAGGTCAATAATCTCTTGGGTCGGACCTGAGATTTCGTTCAAAGCTTCGGCCCTACTCAATAAAATATCGGCATAACGAATTACTGGCAGGTCATTTCCTGCCCATGCACCTACGGAATTGGGCTCAAAAGGTAGTTTATATGGAAAAGACTGATCGTTTCCGAGCCCAGTGACCAATTCTCCGGTACTTGTACTTGTATATTCCGTAATAATTTGATCCTTACGGGTATCCGTTTCCTCAAAGGAATTCACGAAGTCATCAAAAAGGTAGGTCCGTGCCGCAAATACAGAGTTGCTCGAAAATGGCATTGGAAAGTCAGGTGGAAAAGTCAGTGCGTTGAGTCCTTGCCCCGTATCTGTCAACGTGGCTCCATCCTTAGGAAGCACCCAGATCAACTCTTGGTTACCTTCGTTGTCGTAAGCAAAAATGTCTCCGTAATCACCGAGTAAATCATATTTCTGCAAATCAATTACGTCTTGAGCGGCATCAGCAGCTTTCTGCCATTGCTTTGTATTCAGGTAAAATTTACAAAGTACTGCCAAAGCTGTCCCTTTTGAAGCTCTTCCAAATTGTGGTTCATCCTTGGGTAAACCGTTTGCCGCTAAAGTTAACTCCTGCTCAATAAATGTACGGGTCTCTTCGGCTGTTGCCCTTGGTTGTAATAGTTCATCTTCAGATGATGTATACAATGGGACCCCTCCGAACCAATTATAAAGGGCTGCATAATTCCATCCTCTTAAAAAATGAGCCTCTGCCTCGGTCAATTGTTTAAAATCTTCCGAAAAGTTTTCATTGTCCAAATTGTCCAGAACAAGATTGGCATCACGAATACTGTTGTAATGTACCTGCCATACCGATAAAAAATGGGCATGATTGGAATCCCAGGTAAAATCCATTTCGGCTACCCAAAGATTTTCAATCGAACCTCCGGCTCCCCATGTTTCACCTGCGGTCATACTACTCATATGGTAAGGGGCCCATGATGATACCGCACCAACCCTATGTCCATAGGTGTAAGCTGAATTTAATAAAAAGGACAGCCCTTTTTCATTGTTCAGGAGGTTGGAGGGCGAAAGTTCTGAAAAAACTTCCTCGTCAAGCTTATCTTCACAAGCTGTAATAACGGTTGCCATTAAGGCAAGTATAACTATTCTATATAATTTCATTTCTTTATGTTTTGAGTCTTAAAAATTAGCAGTCAGTCCCAAAAGGAAAGTACGGGCCAAAGGGTAGCTACTATAGTCCGCCCTTACATTACTCCTACCGAAGGAGTTGGCCTCTGGGTCAAAACCAACATAATTGGTTATGGTAAACAGGTTCTGCCCTGTTACATATACACGCAGTGCATTCAAAAAGTCTAGATTCCTTACTGGAACATTATAGCTGAGCATCACATTCTTCAACCTAAAATATGACGCATCTTGCACGGTAAGGGAATTCACCTTGCTTCCGCCGTAGGCATTGGGATTTACGGATGATGGCCATTTGGTATTTGTATTCTGTGGCGTCCAACGATCCAATATTTGTTCCGCTATCCTGTTTCTTCTAAAGTTTGCAGGATACAACGATTCTATCAAATTGACATTGATAAGGTCGGCCCCCTCTTGACCTTGGAAAAAGAAATCTAATTGAAAATCTTTCCAAGAAATGGAGTTTTGGATACCGTAGGTGAAGTCAGGGAACGGGTTTCCGATAATCGTCTGATCCAATGGAGTAATCGCTCCATCTCCGTTACGGTCTTCAAAAATTGGAAAGCCAGGTTGAGCGGTTGGCTGTGCAGAACCTGCAATATCATCCCCTTCTTGGAATATTCCAGTAACCACATATCCGTAGTAAGAAGCCAATGACTCCCCTTCTTTGATGACAGCTGTATTTCCAACGGATTGGATACTTCCTGTAACAATACTTTCAATACGTCCCAAATCAACCACTTCATTTTTAATGGCCGAGAAGTTCAAGGATGTTTTCCATGAAAAATTATCAGTAGAAATATTGGTCGAGTTGAACAAAAATTCAAAACCACTGTTTCTAACCTCTCCTACATTGGTAAGAATAGAAGAGTATCCTGAAGCAACAGGCAAAGGTAGATTAAACAAAAGATCCTTGGAGCTTTTTACAAAGTAATCCAAAGTAGTGCTAAAACGACCTTGGTGTATAGAAGCATCAAGACCAATATTAAACTGCTCCGTAGTCTCCCATTTTAAGTCCGGGTTGGCAATTCGTTGAGGAATCACAGAACTCTGTAAAGTTCCGTCCAACACAACATTCGGCCCTGTACCAAAGGTTAGTTGCGAAGCATAATTACCTATCTCCTGGTTTCCGGTCTGCCCCCAACTTGCACGTAATTTCAATTGATTGAAGGCTTCAGGTACAAAGTCTTCCTCTTCCAATTTCCAACCAAAGGCAAAGGAAGGAAAGTATCCCCACTTACTATTCGTCCCAAATCGAGAGGAACCGTCCGCACGTAAGGAAGCCGTAAGTAAAAATTTATCAAAAAGCGTATAGTTGACACGTCCTAAATAGGAAAGCAAGGTATTCTCTTCCTTACCACTTTCCAGATCATCATTATTGGTATTACCCAACCCTAAATTGTTGGTGAGCAAATCATCGGTAGGAAAACCACTAATATTTCCTGAGAAAAAACGAGTACTGAATTTTTGATAGGTAGTACCTCCCAGTAATGTAATAACATGGTTTTCATTGAATTCCTTGTTATACGTCATGGTATATTCAAAAAGATAATTGGATCTTTCAAGTACATTGATGTTGGCTATACCTCCTGCAGCAGCACCATATATAGTGTTTGAATTATTATATATATCTCTTCTAGACGTTTGCCTATCTGTACCAAAATTAAATTTCCCTGATAAGTCATCTGTAAAATTATAGTTTAAAAATGCACTCCCAAAAGTCCTGTTGGTCTCATTTTTACTGGATATGGCATTGAGCACGGTAACAGGATTGTTCACTGTTAGGTTTGCCGATTGGGCAAAACTACCATCATCATTGTATATAGGTTCTGAAGGGTCATATAATAAGGATGCATATATAGGCCCCGCGTTTTCATTGGTTTGAATACCGTCCACATTATTGTTGTCCTTTACCAAACTGGTATTGAAATTTAATCCAACTTGGGCTTTCTCACCTATTTTGGTATCAATATTAATTCTTCCGGTATATCGCTTGATTCCTGAGTTTTTTACCACCCCTTCTTGATCAAAGTAATTTAAAGAAGCATAAAAAGATGTTTTCTCCGACCCGCCACTTAAGGATAGGTTATGACTGCTAATAGGAGCCGAACGGAATACTTGGTCTTGCCAATCCGTACCATTGCCAATGGTAGCTATATCCTCTGAAGAGAACACGGGAGGGTTCCCTTGATCTGCTGAAAGGGAATTAATAGCATCAATATATTGGGATGTACTCAAAAGGTCTATTTTCTTGGCCACAGTCTGAAGACCCGCATAGGCGTCATAGGTAATATTGACCTTTCCTTGACTACCTTTTTTAGTAGTTATCAATATAACCCCATTGGCTCCCCTTGATCCATATATAGCCGTAGCTGAGGCATCCTTTAATATTTCAATGGATTGGATATCAGCAGGATTCAACGAGTTCAGGGGGTTTCGTGGACTTTGATTATCTCCTACCTGTGCGGCACCACCCCCACTCAAGTTTGGGCTATTATCTATTGGAAAACCATCGATCACATATAAAGGTTCGTTACTGGCATTCAAAGAACTCGATCCTCGAATTCGAATGGCCAAGCCCCCACCGGGAGCGGAACTTGCCTGGGTTATTTGTACCCCAGCAGCTCTACCCTGCATCATTTGATCAACAGATGCATTGGCTCCTGGATTCATATCATCCTGGCCCAAGGAAGTCACCGAACCAGTCAAATCGCTTTTCTTTTGGGTACCATATCCCACTACCACAATTTCATCCAATGCCGCTGCACTTTCCTCCAATACCACGTTAAGGGTAGTTTGGCCAGCTACATTCACTTCTTTGGAACCAAATCCGATATAGGAGAAAACGAGTATGCTATTTTCATCCGATAATTCTATAGAAAAATTTCCGTCAAAATCGGTCTGCACCCCATTGGTGGTTCCCTTTTCCAGCACACTGGCTCCTGGCAATGGCATACCACCTTTATCGGTAACCGTTCCCGATACCGAAGCCTGGATCAATGGAGTATTTATTTTTGAAGGAATTGAGGTTGGTTTTTTAAATATGATTACTTGACGATCCTGTACTTTAAAGCCTAAATTGAAACGTTCCAGTACGGGCTCCAAAATCATTTGAAGTGTCGCATTCTTTTTGTTTACCGTTATTCGGTCACTTGCAGGAAGGGTACCATCTTTATAAAAAAATATGTATTCGCTGTTCTTTTGGATCTCATCCAATAAGGTTTCCACTTTCACCTCATGTAAGTCGAGGGTCATTTTGGATTGGGCATTGGTTTCCTTCGCAAAAAGCGTTGTCAATCCAACAGCTAAGAAAAGTGCAAAAGATCTCATTAGGTCTAAAATGATGTGTCTGGTCACATTTATGCCCAAAAAATGCGCACATCTAGTGTGATAATTCATAATTTTGTCGTTCAGTTAATAGTTTTGTCGTTAATCTTATGCGATAAAACGCATTACAGGCCAAGGGATGTTGGCGCATCCTTTGGCTTTTTTTATTCTTCTTTTTCAATTTTTCATTGGCAGTAGTTGTTTTTGTTGGTTATTATTTGAGCAATATGCTTTCTTGGTTTTCTACAATTTGAAAATCTGTGGTTTCTTTTATTGTCCTGAGTACTCGAACCATATCTTCGGATAAATCCAAACGACCGGAAAAAGTTTGATACGCCAGTTCATTATTTCCAAAAAAGATGGGTTTGTTATAATATCTGGACAAGCGGGAAGCTATTTCCCCCAAACTACTGTTGTCCAGGGTCAAGAATCCATCCCGCCAAGAGAAATAATCGTCGGGGTCAACCTCCTGGGTACTGATTTTTTTGGATTTTTTGTTAAAGCTGGAAAGTGTTCCCGGCTTCATCAAAAAACCTTTGTCTTCATTTTCATAAGTAATTCTTATACTACCGGATTTAAGTACAGTCTGCATTACTTCATCTTCGGAGTAATGGGATACGTTGAACACGGTGCCCAACACCTCTATACTTTGCTTGCTGGATTTTACCCTAAAAGGTTTATTCTTATTATGGGCCACTTCAAAAATGGCCTCCCCTTCCAAATAGACCTCCCTGGACTTTTTTGAAAATGCAGCAGGAAAAACAAGCTTGGATCCTGAATTGATCCATACTTTGGTGCCATCGGAAAGTTTGATGAAACTTCTTTTTCCATAGGGAACCATAACGGTATTAAAAGTGGGCTTGTCAGTATTTCCTATCTGTTGCTCTATACTTTTTCCGTTCCCCATGCTTACATTGGAACCTGTTTTCGAGTATTCCACATGTCCCTCTTCCTCGTCCAGAGCTACTTGGTTCCCCTCACCTAAAATTACAGTGACCTTGTCCGGATTTTGAGGAGCGGTCTCGGGCATATCCCTTACAAACTGGTCTATCGTGGGTTCGGCAGTGGACTCATTCAAAAAATAACCCAATGTTAAAACAATCGGCAATAAAGCCGCTGCTGCCCAATAAAATTGACGCCTTTTTCGACGTATACGGAGTTCTTCCTCCTTTTTGGCAGATGTGAGTAATCTATTTCGTAAATCGGCCTTTCTTTCTTTTGACCAACCTTTTTTTGGAGTATGATCCATAAGTTTTTACATATTCGAGGGCATAATTGTACACCCTTCCATACATAAGAGGAAGAAATGTGGGGAGTATAGACAAATAAAAATGATTTTTTTTAAAAAAGAAGTAATTGCACCTTTTTGCGAAGTATTTTTAAGCTACGGTACAACAAGGTTCTGGCAGAAGCTTTGGAAACTTCCATATGCTCTGCAATCTCACCATAGGATTTATTCTCAACAAACCGGAGGTGTAGGATGCTCTGTTGGTGGTTAGTGAGAGAATCCATAGCGGTTTTAAGAGCTTGCTTTAAATATTCAACCTGTTCTGCATCTATCCATTTATTCTCCGAAGAAGTCTCGATGTAGTTTGAATCGCTCTTCAACAATCGTTTGAAACTATCTTCTTCGATCAACAATTCCTTGGATTTATTTTTTTTGAATAACCTCCGCTTTAAAGAAGTGGACAGGTAAGCCTTAAGGTTTTGGATTTGCAATGCCTTGTGCCTCGCTTTGAACAAATCCAAAAAAAGGTCATGTACCTGATCTTCCACCCAGGATACATCTGAGACATAATGCAACCCAAACTCCATCAAATGATCTACATGCATATCGTACAAACATCCAAGCGCCTCGATATCCCCACGGTGCAAACGTTCCAACAGCTTTTGTTGGAAATCCAATGCATCGCCCTTTTGATTAGTTGAAAGAGGCATTCTTTGAGTTTGTTTAGTTAGTTGAAGTAGCTTGTATCTGTTGAAAAATTTACAATTGTCAAATTCACAATTATAAACTTATATTTTAACAAGTTTGGATTCAAATATATAAATTTTTTAAACAAATGATAATTTAAGTGTAATATAGAAACATATTAGAATCTTACTTTTTTTCGTTTTTTCAAGGTACACTCCCCGTTTTAAAGAAAAATCCGGATGCCTTGTCTATATCTTGCCCTGGAGTTGCTCTATAAAATATAGGAACCCTATAAAACTCCTACAGATGAACTCCATTTTATCCATGAAGCATATTTTGACCAAAACCAAATCATTCGTATTGTTCTTAATGTTCTTCGTTCCATTCTCTTTTGTTCTATCCCAAAATCAACCCAATATTGTATGGGTGGTTTGCGAGGATATTTCTCCCTACATCGGAGCTTATGGAGATGCTACGGTAAACACTCCTAACATTGATGCCTTGGCACAAGAAGGGGTTCGTTTTACCCGTGTGTATACCACTGCCGGTGTTTGTGCGCCCAGTAGATCTTCCATAATTACCGGAATGAACCAAATATCCATAGGGACCTCCCATATGAGAACAAAGAACAGACCTAGCTTAATGCCCGAGGGAGTTCCTAGTTATTCGGCCGTATTGCCCAAAAATGTGAAGTCATTTCCAGAATATTTAAGAAAAGTGGGGTACTATACCACCAATAATGCCAAGGAAGACTATCAATTTGAAGAGCCGGTAACGGTATGGGACGAAAGCAGTGTGGCGGCCTCATATCAAAACAGGGCTTCTGGACAACCCTTTTTCAGTGTCTTTAATTTTGCCATTTCCCACGAGTCTCAAATCATTTCCCCACCAGATTCTTTATACCATCAACCTGATGATATGGTTTTGCCCCTGTATTACGAGAACACGGCACAAATGCGACACGATAAAGCGGCCCTGTATACTAGAATTGAACAAATGGACAGTCATGTTGGCGAGCTTGTATCACAATTGAAAAAAGATGGGGTTTACGACAATAGCTACGTCATATTCTATAGCGACCACGGGGGCAACCTGCCATGGATGAAACGGGAGGTTCTGGAACGGGGGTTACATATTCCCTTTATAGTCAAATACCCAAAAGGAACCTATGCGGGCACAGTGAACAATGACCTAATCAGTTCTATTGACTTCGCTCCAAGCATGCTTTCCATTGCAGGGGCAGAAATACCCGATTATTTACAGGGAAAGGCCTTTTTGGGACCTAAGAAGAGTCAAGAAAAAAATCAATATGTGTTTGCAGGCAGAGATAGAATGGCCAATAAATATGATCGGGTTCGCTCTGTTAGTGACGGCACATTTAGATACGTTTACAATTTTGTCCCCGAAGTATCAAAATATCAAGATTTGGCTTATAGAAAACAAATGGCCAGTATGAAGGAAATCATTGCAATGAGGGATGCCGGCACCATTACGAATCCCTTTTTAATGGACTGGTTTAAAACCCCCAAGCCCCAAGAAGAATTGTATTATACAGCCAAAGACCCGGATGAAGTCCATAATTTGGCAGATGAACCATCGTATCAGAAAAAGAAAGAAGAATTAAAACAAGTACTGTTTCAATGGTTGGAAGATGTAGGGGATATGGGTGAAATTCCCGAAAAGGAAATGGTATTGGACATTTGGTGGCAAGGAAAGGGTGAGGCTCCCAAAACCAGTAAACCTATTATTGACAAAAGCGCTGATGGCATATCCATTTCTTGTGATACCGAAGGTGCGTCGATTGGCTATCGTATTTTTGAAGGGCCAATCAGTGATAGCACAATCGCCCGAAAAGTAAAAACTTGGGATTTCTATTACTTAATGCCTCAAAATGACAAAACAACAGTTACTGTTCCCAAACCATGGTCGGTTTATAAAGGAGGTATAATTCCCCTTAAAAAGGGGCAAACCATACAGATAAATGCACACCGTATTGGATATACACCTACTGAAACAACCTTTAAATTCAATTAAATTACAGTGTAAAAAGAAAAAAGCACACAAAGAACAAACCATAAAACAACCTGAACCCCAATAGCTTTTTATTAACTTTAGCAATTAAGGGATTTTGCACACATCGTTTATATTTAAGAACCAATGATACATCAACTAAGCAAACCAATTACCAACCTACTGTACATCTTTCTTGGATCCCTTTTACTGGTTTCCTGTAAGAGTAATTCAAAAAAGGATGAAACTCAAAAAGAAGAAAGTAAAAAAAGACCCAATATTGTTTTTATAATAAGCGATGACCATGCCTATCAAGCCATAAGTGCTTATGGCGGACGATTGGCTGAAGTTGCTCCAACGCCAAATATTGATAGAATCGCCAAGGAAGGAATGCTATTTGACAATTGCTTGGTCACAAACTCCATCTGTGGGCCATCAAGAGCAACCATCCTCACAGGTAAGTACAGTCATCAAAACGGATTTATTGACAATACCATTGGTACCAAATTCGATTTTAGCCAACAGACATTTGGAGAACTCCTCCAACAAGCTGGATACAAGACAGGGGTTTTGGGAAAACTGCACTTGGGAGATACCCCGTCCAAAGGCTTTGATTATGTGGATATCCTACCTGGACAAGGCTCCTATTACAACCCTACCTTCATCAACGAGGAAGGACAGTATCAATTGGAGGGCTATACCACCGAAATTATTACCGACAAGGCGATTCAATGGATGGATTCCGTTAAGTCCCAAAAGCAACCTTTTATGCTGTTTCTTGGACATAAATCCCCACACAGGCCTTGGCAGCCCGGCCCCAATGAATTGGGCATGTACGAAAATGTTGAGATTCCTGAACCTGAAACCTTGTTTGATGACTATTCAGGAAACAGGGAGGTAGCTTCCTTAAACTATATGTCCATTTCCGAAGCAATGAAAATGGAACAAGATATCAAAATAACGGACCAGCCTCAAAATGGTTTTACCGCGGAACAACAAAAAATGTGGGACTCCATCTATGGCCCGATCAATGTAAAATTCAAAAAGGACAATCCTCAAGGCGACGATCTCACCCGATTCAAGTACCAACGCTATATGCGGGATTACCTAGCCAGTGTGGCCGGGGTAGACAAAAGTGTAGGCCACGTCTTGGACTATTTAAAAGATGCTGGACTAGATGAGAATACCATAGTCATCTATACCTCCGACCAAGGGTTCTATTTAGGGGAGCACGGTTGGTTCGATAAGCGGTGGATGTACAAAGAATCCTTACGCACCCCATTATTGGTCAAATGGCCCGGAACGGTTAAGCCCGGAACGGTCAATACCAATTTGGTTTCCAATCTGGATTTTGCCGAAACCTTTCTCGACATTGCAAAAACCGAAATTCCGGAAGGCATGCAAGGAAAAAGCATAGTGCCCGTTTTGGAAGGAAATACACCATCCGATTGGCGAAAGGCTCATTATTATCATTATTACGAGCACCCTTCGGAGCACGATGTAAGACGTCATTATGGAATTACCACCGATAGGTATAAATTGATTCACTTCTATTACGATATGGATGTGTGGGAATTGTATGATTTGCAGAAGGACCCCAATGAACTGAGCAACATTTACGGAAATCCCGAATATGCAGAGGTTCAGGACAAACTACACAAACAATTGGAAGAGCTCAGGATAAAATATGAGGACAATGATTCCTTAAACCAACAATTTATAGAGGAATACAATGAAAAAGTGAAAAAAAATCCTTTGATCGAGTATTGGAAGCTTTCTCCGGAAGAGATGAAAAAACTGTATCAAGAATATTTAAAAAACAGGAAAAAAACTTGAACATCTCACGAACCATTGCAGAATACTTGGGACAAAAACGTTTAAAAACCGAAAACAAAATGACATCTCAGCATACCTTTTCTTTTTACTTTTTATTATTTGCCCTGCTTACAAGCTGTAAATCCAAAACGGACCAATCAAAAGAAAGTGTTGGCACTTCCAAAACAACTGAGCATGTAAAGCCAAGCAAAGCTCCCAGTGAAGCTCCCGAAGGTATGGTTTGGATACCTGGAGGGGCATTTTACCAAGGTGCTGTAGAATCGGATAAGATGGCCATGGCACACGAGAAGCCAAGGCACCCAGTTGCGATAGATGGTTTTTTTATGGACATTCATGAGGTAACCAATGCCCAGTTTGCCAAATTTGTTGAGGAAACTGGCTATGTTACCATGGCCGAACGTGAGATTGATTGGGAAGAAATGAAAAAGCAGTTGCCCGAAGGCACTCAAAAACCCCATGATTCCATTCTACAACCGGGTTCTTTGGTTTTTAAAAAAACAAAATCCAGTGTCCCCAACCTGTATGATTACTCCCAATGGTGGGAATGGAAAATCGGTGCCAGTTGGAAGCATCCCAATGGCCCCGACAGCAATATCGATGGCAAAGAAAACCATCCCGTGGTTCATATAGCCTACGAGGATGCACAGGCCTATTGTAAATGGGCAGGGCGTAGATTGCCCACGGAAGCTGAATGGGAGTTTGCGGCCCGTGCCGGAAAAACGGACAGCAAGTTTTTTTGGGGCAACGACATCGATCAGCTCAGTTCCCATGCCAATTCTTGGGAAGGCGAATTTCCTGTGGAAAATACGATGGAAGACGGTTTTGAACGCAGAGCGCCGATCATGAGCTATCCAAAAAACGATTTTGGCCTTTACGATATGGCCGGCAACGTTTGGGAATGGACCAGCGATCGGTACAACACGAACTACTATCAAAAGCTGGCTTCGAGCGGGGAGGTCGCACAGAACCCAACAGGGGCAACAACTGCCTTCAACTCAAATAACCCTTATGCCAAGGAACGCGTCATCAAAGGTGGATCGTTCCTCTGTAGTGCTTCTTACTGTGCAAGCTATAGAATTTCGGCGCGCATGGCCACTAGTCCGGATTCGGGTATGGAACATTTGGGCTTTAGAACCGTTCGCTCAGCGAATATGCCCTAATTTTAGTGACCTATGGGTACAGCAATTAAAGTGAACAACAAGATTTCACATGCACTGGATATAAAAATCGAGCCCTTTGATGTGAACAAACGCTATACCAGACCACACCGGCACAATAAGTATCTGGAACTGGTTTATTTTTGCAAGGGATCAGGTTTTCACCATATGGATCAAGATTCGTATGAAATCAAACCTCCCATTGCCTTTATCATCAAAAAAGGTGAAGTGCACCATTGGCAGATCGATACCGTACCCGAAGGGTATGTTGTTATAATTAAAGATGGTTTTTTGGACAAAACATTGGACAAACACATCAATGATCAATTCAGACAACTTGAAAATCACCGAGCATTTGAAGTACCCATTGATGCAATGCTCAATTCCCTCTTTAAATTGGCCTCCGAACTGGTTAAGGACCAAGCAAAAGGTTCCCAAATTACCGTGGAAGGAATTCTTAAGGCCCTGCTGTCCAAAATATTGCACTACGCACCCAACAAATCCCATCTGGAACAGAATTTGGCATTTAATTTTAAACAGCTACTTCAAGAAAGCCCAAAAAATGATGTCTCACATTACGCTGATTTATTGCATACCACCTCCCAGAACCTGAACACGCATTGTAAAAAGGAGTTCGGCAAGACGGCTTCACAGGTAATTGCACAACATATTGTACAAGAAGCAAAACGCCAACTCACCTATACCAACCTTTCTATAAGCGAGATAGCTTATGCCTCAAATTTTAAGGACAGCTCCCATTTTATAAAATATTTTAAGCGGTTTGAAGGTGTGACCCCGCTACAGTTCAAGAAAGGCAAGGTTTTATAGATACCATTCTTTTTTCAAAAGGACTATAATCACACTATTGCGGCATTTAATTTTGAGGCAAATAATATCAGCCTTAAACTATGCCGTCCAGATTCCACCTCTGCTTCCTTTTGCTCTTGTTCACAACCGTTACATCCGCCCAGATTACTGGAAAAATTGTCGATGCAACGGAGCAAAACCCCTTGGAATATGCCACTGCGGCCCTCTATGACCAATCTTCCGAACAGCTGATTACGGGAGTCATCACGGATTTGGATGGAAACTTTAACATGGAGGGAGTAAAAAAAGGCACCTATTATCTTGAGGCCTCATTTATAGGATATCGCACAAGGGTGGTCAAGGATATTGAAATCCCTAATAGAAACGCTAAAATACAGCTTGGCACCATAGCATTGTCCATGGGCGAAAATCAACTGGATGAAGTTGTTGTTGAGGGGGAACGGGCGGCCATCATCAACAAAATTGATCGACAGGTTTTCGATGCCACCAATTTTCAGAACAGTCAAGGGGGAAGTGCCACGGATGTGATACGGAACATTCCTTCGGTCACGGTAAACGGTTTGGGCGAAATCAATGTGCGGGGCAGTAGTGGCTTTGTAGTCTTGCTCAATGGCAAACCGGTGCAGGGAGGTGCAACGACCTTATTGAACCAACTACCTGCCAACTCCATTGACCAAGTTGAAGTGATTACAGCTCCTTCGGCCAAGTATGATCCTGAAGGAAAGGCTGGAATTCTCAACATAATCACCAAAAAAGGAGCTATTGACGGGGCATTTGCCCAAATCAATATAAAAGGGGGATTCCCATCCATAGAAAAATATGACAACGCAGAGGCCCATCAACGTTATGGCATTGATGCTACCTATAACGTGATCAAGGGCGATTGGAACATTTCCCTTGGGGCCAACTACCAGCAAAATGACCTTGGAGGACGACGCGAAGGGGATGTCTTTACCATCATTAACGATACATTGACCCAGTTTCCATCCGACGGGGAACGCAGTTTTGACGAGGTGAACTATAGCGGAAGGTTTTCGGTGGATTACACCCCGGACAGTACCAATACATATTCCCTCGGTTTTTATGCAGGCAAACGCAGCAAGGACAGGACTGCGGACATCCTTTATTATGACAACCATGCCATAACACCGGCAATGGGCGGGAATCGTGTGTATACCATGCAGTACTTTAACGAGAACCTGAGGATCAGAAAAGGGGACTTTGTTTTGGGAAGCCTGGATTATGCCCACATCTTTAACAATACCTCCAAACTTTCCACTTCATTCCTATATGAGTATACCTTGTTGGGAGGCCCGACCACCAACCGCAATCTCGGGTACCCGGATACAAACACGGTTCTACAGGACGAATACAATACCAACGACAACCCTTTGCACGGAATTCGCTTTCAGCTGGATTATATATGGAGTCCTTTTTCCTTTGGGCAATTGGAAACAGGTTACCAGTACCGATTGTTGGATCATACGGGCGATTTTGTTTATGAAAGAAGAAACAATGCAACTGGGCAGTTTGAACTGGTACCGGAATTTTCAAGCGAGGTGGACCTCAAAAGAAAACTACATTCCGGCTATGCCCAATTGAGTGGTAAAAAAGGGGCATGGGAATATTCAGCGGGAACAAGGGTCGAGGCCATGGATCGGGAATTTGACCTTAGGGACAAGACCAATACCATAGACACCACCTATGTGTACGATTACGTAAAACTGTTCCCATCCGCTTCGGTGCAATACACCTTTAAGAACAAAACCAAAGTAAAAGCCGCCTATAGCAAAAGAGTGGAACGCACCACCACATTTAAAATGAACCCGTTTCCAGAACGAGAACACTCCGAGACCTTGGAACAGGGAGACCCTACATTAAAGCCAGAATTTATTGATTTGTTCGAGTTGGGAGCAACCAAAAACTTCAAAGGGGGAAACTCGGTTTATGCCACGGTTTATTACCAAGATGTAAAAAATCTGGTCAACCGTGTCAATACTATCTATAACGATACCATCTTGAACCGAATATATAGCAATGTGGGCAAGGCCCGCTCCCTAGGCTTGGAAATCGGAGCTCAAATCAGCCCCACCAAAAACTGGTCCAACTTTATCGGGTGCAATCTCTATACCTACAAAATAGATGGCTCTTTTGATGGAAGACCGGTGGATTCCGAAACCTTTGTATATTCCATTAACGCCAATAGCACCTTTGATTTTTCGGAAACGGCATCACTTCAGTTCACCTTCAATTATATTTCGGATAGAAACACGGCCCAAGGAGAGGATTCCAGGTTCTATTCCCCCAACCTAAGCTTCCGAAAATCCTTTTTCAATGACCGCCTGAGCGCAACATTGCAATGGCAGAATATGGACCTAGGGCTAATGGACACCAATGAGCAAAGAATCACCACTTCTAGGGAAGGTGGGTTTTATACCACCACAAACTACGTCTACGAAGTGGATATGATCATCCTCAACCTCTCCTATACCTTTAATAACAGCACGAACAAATCAAGGTTCATCGACAGTGAATTTGGAAAAAAAGAATTTTAATCGATTATTGAAACCATAAATTATTTAAAAAAGCACTAAATACACAGGGGGCAATTCTCTGTTTTTGGATACCCTACACCTCCTCCCCTTTAACAATGCCCACCAAAATCAGGTAGCACCCAAAAGCATTTTTTTATAATGTCCTTTTTGATGGACAGCAAGCACACCTGTATTCCATTTCGAAGGATTCACTATTAGGGAATGATGGCTCTCTCGCAATCATTTGAATCAGTATCGAGTTGGATTATGATATGTTTACTGATCTTGCTCATATTTCAAATCGGTATTTTATTGGTAATTTGAACAATATCCCATGCCTATTGCGATGAAATACTTTTTGCTGTTTACCATTTTCTCTTTCCTCCTATGCTCTTGTGCCAAAAAAAGGGAGCAAATATATCCAGAAAAACTCCCGATGACCGAATCCGTTTATGCTTCCGCAACCGTACAGCCCGACAGCATGTATCAGGCGTATTCCGTAGCCATGGGCATTCTGGACAAAATCTGGGTGGAAGAAGGGGATAAAGTGGCCAAGGGAGACCAGATACTACAAATCACCAACACCTCCCCTGAACTGAACCAGAAAAATGCCCGATTGGCCCTCGAATTGGCCAAAAAAAATTACAGTGGCACTGCGGCAGTACTGAGCAGTATCGAGGATGAAATCCAAGCGGCAAAACTCCAGCTCAAAAACGATTCCATAAACTATAACCGTCAAAAAAAACTCTGGAACCAAAACATTGGCTCCAAAGTGGAGTTTGACAACAAAAAACTGGCCTATGAACTATCCCAAAACCAGCTGGAACTCCTAAAAAAGAAATTCGATCAGGCCAAAAACCAACTGGAAACCCAACTTAGACAGGCCGAGAACAATTATAAAACCTCACTCACGACCACCAACGATTTCACCATCAAGAGCAAAATAAAAGGAACGGTGTATGCGCTCTACAAAAATCCGGGGGAAATTGTGAATACCGTGGAGCCTGTGGCAACCATAGGCAAAAGCGATATGTTTGTTGTGGAGTTGTTGGTGGACGAGGTGGATATCGTGAAACTCCATATCGGGCAGAAGGTATTCATCACGCTAGACTCCTATGGAGAAACCGTTTTTGAAGGTACCTTGGACAAAATCTACCCCAGAAAAGATGAACGTTCACAAACTTTCAAGGTAGAAGCATTGTTCAATGACCCACCGGAAACCTTGTATCCCGGCCTTTCCGGAGAGGGGAATATTGTCATTGCCGAAAAAAAAGAGACCCTTGTCATTCCAAAAACATATTTGATCAATGGGTCCAAAGTGCTTACGGATGAGGGTGAAACATCTGTAACCATCGGACTTGAAAACATGGTTCTAGTGGAGATTCTGGACGGAATCAACGAAAACACGGCCATATACAAACCTGAACCATGATCAATTGGAACGTGATATTGGGCATAGCCAAGACCCATCTTCTCACCAAGATGAAATCCACCGTGACTGCCACACTGGGGGTCACCTTCGGGATAGGCTCCTACATCACCCTAGTAAGTTTCATGACAGGACTGAACACCATGTTGGATGATCTGGTACTGAACCAAACTCCCCACATTCACATCTATAACGAGATCCGTCCCTCCCCTGAACAACCCATCGCCCTTTATGACGATTTCAACAATGCATTTAACGTGGTGCACTCCATAAAACCCAAATTGAGCCAAAAAAAGATCCACAATGCCCTTCCCATTCTTAATTATCTGAAAAAACAGCCAAACGTGGATGGGGCAACTCCACAGCTCAGGGCACAGATCTTTTATATATCCGGTTCCATGGAGCTGGGTGGTAACCTTATCGGGGTAGATATCATGGAAGAAGTCAGGTTGTCCAACCTACGGGACAATATTGTGGAAGGCTCCCCCGAAGCCTTGAAAAATAATGAGAATGGTATTCTATTGGGATCCGGGCTTGCCGAAAAAATGTCTTTATCGCTTGGTGACAGGGTGCAGATAAGTACGGTGTCCGGAAATATATTTCCCTTGAAAATAGTGGGCATTTACCAAAGTGGCATTGCAGAAGTGGACAATATACAGAGTTTCACCAACCTGAAGACCGTGCAGCGCATTTTGGGGGAAGCAGAGAATTATGTCACGGATATCAACATCAAATTGCTGGACATTACAGAGGCCCAATCGATGGCGGAACAATTGGAAAAACAGTTCAATGTCAAGGCAATGGGAATCAACGAGGCCAATGCACAGTTTGAAACGGGATCAAACATCAGGAACCTTATCACTTATGCCGTCTCCATCACCCTGCTCATTGTGGCCGGATTTGGTATTTACAACATCTTGAACATGCTCATTTATGAAAAAATGAAGGACATTGCCATACTCAAGGCGACCGGATTTTCTGGAACGGACGTGCAACTTATCTTTATGGGGCAGGCCATGATCATTGGTATCGCAGGTGGCATTTTGGGACTGTTGATCGGGTTTGTGCTCTCAAAACTTATCGACCAGACCCCTTTTGAGACGGAGGCGCTGCCCACCATCACCACTTATCCCGTAAATTACGATCCGACCTATTATGTCATTGGGATCATTTTTGCCCTTTTG
Organism: Flagellimonas halotolerans; assembly: GCF_035818535.1. Lineage (NCBI taxonomy): Bacteria > Pseudomonadati > Bacteroidota > Flavobacteriia > Flavobacteriales > Flavobacteriaceae > Flagellimonas > Flagellimonas halotolerans. The sequence goes on from NZ_JAYKYV010000004.1 coordinate 141,718, forward strand.
TCAACCTTTGTTGCGGGCTATTTGCCCTCCAACAGGGCCAAAAATATCGATCCTGTAAAAATCATCAGAGGAACCTGAACCCGCGTTTATGGAATTTGTATTGGAAACCAAGGATATCAACAAATATTTTCACAAGCCTAAGGAATTTCACGTGCTCAAGAACATCTCCTTTGGGATAAAAAAAGGTGAGTTCGCCTCCATCATGGGAAAGTCAGGATCTGGAAAATCCACCTTGTTGTATATTCTTTCCACTATGGACACGGATTATACAGGGCAATTGCACCTCAATAATGACCTAGTAACGGGCAAATCCCAAAGGGAACTGTCCCGCATCCGCAACAAGAATATCGGTTTTGTGTTCCAGTTCCACTATTTGCTGTCCGAATTCAGTGTTTTGGAAAATGTGATGTTGCCTGCCAAAAAACTCGGCGAAAAACCTCTTGCCGAGATTGAACGCAATGCCCAGCAAAAACTTGAAATGCTCCATATAGGCCATTTGGCGCACCAGCGTGCTTCTCGGATTTCTGGAGGGGAAAAACAACGCGTGGCCATCGCACGGGCATTGATCAACGATCCCACCATTTTGATGGGAGATGAACCCACTGGAAACTTGGACAGCCAAAACTCTGAAAATGTGTTCAACATCTTCAAAAAACTCAAGGAAGAACAAGGACTATCGCTCTTGGTGGTGACCCATGATGAGGATTTTGCCAAACGCACCGACCGTATCGTTCAGTTGGAAGACGGCGAAATCATCGTGCAATAAAAAGTATCAAACCATTACCTTTCTCCTTCTTGGGTGACGCACATCATTCCACCAAAGGGAGGTTGTATCTAATTTAGTTCCACTTAGTTGTAAAATATTTTATATAACCTAAAAAAAATGTGTCATGTCATTAGTTAAATTTAGAAACAGACCCTTTGGAAACCTGATCAAATCCAATTTTTTCGATCTTGATGATTTCTTTGAAGACGAAGTATGGGATTCCGACCTCTTAAAAGATAGATTTTGGAACGGAAAAAGCATGATTCCGGCCATGAACATCAAAGAGACCGACAATGATTATGAAATTGAACTTGCAGCACCGGGTTTTGACAAGAAGGATTTCAAAGTAACCATTGAGAATGGATGTTTGAACATTTCCGCAGAAAAATCGACTTCAGAGGAAGAGAAAAAGGCAAATTATACCCGAAGGGAGTTCAGCCACAATTCCTTTGAACGTTCCGTCCAATTGCCGGATACCATCGTGGACGATACTGTAAATGCAAAATACAATGATGGTATACTCCGTTTTAAGCTGTCCAAAAAAGAGGAAGCCAAAAAACAGAAACCCAAGGTGATCCAAGTCTCATAGATACACCTTGTAACCAATCCCCATTGCAGTTATCCCGACCTTTCATTCCTAAATTTCTGCAATGGGTTTTTTTTGTATTTGCTCCTATCCATACCATGCAAAACAATGCCTTTGCCCTACCCCTTGGTCATGCCTTTTCAAATAGGTTCATGTCGCTTCTTCCAGCTTCCAAAACAATGCATCTTGGCTTGTGGCCGAACAACCTTAAAGCCATTCATTTGAACACCTCAAAAAAAACTGGTTTCCAGATATTTACACCAATAAATGAACGCTTTTGAACATGATTATTATCATAGCAACACAGGAAAGTGTATGCTATATTTGGTAATATTCTTTTTATTGATTCTTGAAAGTTTTGAACACCCATCAGTCCATAAAAATGATCCATGTTTTTAAAAACTGAAGGGGAATCAAGGAATCCATTTGCTATAATTCACTGTTATGACCTAAAAAACCACCTATTTAAATGAAACGGCGAAATTCCAAAGAAGAAAAACGATCGTATCCTATGTTTGAGGGTGACCGAAAACTGAGGACGTTGGTGGAAAACCTTCCGGGCATTGTATTTCGCTGTGAGAACGATTCTGATAGAACTATGCAGTTCATCAGTAATGAGTGTAGATGGATTACAGGATATTGGCCAGAGGAATTTTGCAGGACAGGTGGCATTAGATGGGCATCCCTGATTCATCCCATGGACAAGGATGATGTCTGGAACACTGTAGAAATAGCCTTGGCAAAAAACGAAAAGTTCCAGTTGAAATATCGGATAATCGATAAGGAAGGAAAGATTCACTGGATCAGCGAAACTGGAGTTGCAGTTGAAAAAAAAGAAGGCACGGCATTTCTGGAAGGATATATGCAAGATATTACTGCCCAAATCATGGGTGGCAACATCAATGTTATCAAGGAGAGGGCCTTGGATGAGGTACGGAACGGTATCGTCATAGCAAATGCCAAACCTAAACAGTTTCCCATCATTTATGTCAACAAGGCTTTTGAAAAAATTACGGGCTATACCAGCGAGGAGGTCATCGGTAAAAATTACAATTTCCTACAGAGTGACGAATGCCAACAGCAGGAAATTCAAATCATCCGCGAAGCACTATCAACCCAGTCCTCATGCCATGTGGAAATCCATAATTACAAGAAAGATGGCACCCTGTTCTGGAACGAGCTGTCCATTACCCCGATTCGGGACCTCCATGGTGAAACCAGTCATTTTATAGTGATTCAAAATGACATAACGGAACGAAAAAACCTTGAATTACTGAGAAAGGCGAAGAACGATGTGCTGGAAATGATCATCAAAAAAAAGCCGTTGCCAGATATTTTTGACCGGATTCAAGACGCGCTGGAACAACAAATGCGAATCGGCACTGTCGCTATTTGTTTATATGATGACATCGCACAGGCCATCAAAAGGGTTTCTGGCAACAAAATACACCCTACCATCGCCAAGGCCATGGATCAAATTTTGGGGACTTCCGATGCCTGTCCATGTATACGGGCCATACGCTCTAAAAAGAAAGAAAGTATTACTGATATCTTGGAGGAGCCATCATGGTCCAAACATCAAGCTACATTGATTGAAGCAGGCATCAAATCCATCGGTTCCACCCCCATCTTGGATGCCGATGACAACATTGTAGGGGCTTTGTCCATTTTCTATCCCGATGGATTCCTGAGTTCCCCTCAGAAGGAAGATTTAGTGGATGAGATGGCGGGACTTGTAGGTTTGGCCATTGAACAGGACAAGATCAGAAAAAGGCTCCAAATGAACCAAGAACGTTTGGAAGCACGATCCAAAGGTTTGGAAAAACAGGTGGAGCTGCGTAATAAAGACTTGGAACAAATCCTTAAGGAGTTGAGAGCAACAAACTTTGAGCTGAACGTTCAGATAGCAGATGCCCAAAATGCCAGAAAAAGGGCTGAAATACAAGAAGCCATGCTTTTGGCCATTGCACAGAAGTTTCCAAGGGGTGCCATCATTTTGGTGAATGAACAAATGCAGATAAGCTTTGTGGAAGGATCCGAACTAAAATTCCTTCAAAAACAAATCCGTTCAAACCAAGAACTGTCCATAAACAACCTCGATGGTTTTTCGATCAAGAGCAAGTCACTCTTGTTGACCTGCATTAAACAAACATTAAGAGGGAAACACTTAAGTTTTGAGATAGAGTACCAAAAAAGGAACTATATTGTGAATACCACGCCCTTGTTCATAGAAAATGGAAAGGCGTCCCTTGCGCTTCTTGTCTTGTTCAACATATCCGACCGAAAACGAAATGAGGGAAAAATGCTCCAAAACCTTATCAAGGAAAGGGAACTGAGCGAGCTAAAGACCCAGTTCATCAGCACAGCCTCGCATGAGTTCAGGGCACCGCTGAGTGTTATCCTATCCTCTGCTTCACTCATCGAAAAGCTGAACAACCCCGATAAGGGCGAGAGACGTTTGGTCCACTTGGAAAAGATAAAGTCGAATGTTCGTCAATTGGTCAACATACTCAACGATTTTCTTTCGGTGACCAAATTGGACGAGGGAGAGACCAAGGCCTCGCCCGAATATTTTGACCTGCTCCATTTTTCAAGGTCTTTGATTGAAAAATTGAAAATAGGAAAGAAAAAAGAGCAATCCATCATTCTGGAATGTGAAAAAGCTGAATTGGTAACCTTTTTAGATCCCAAGCTTATGCACCTTGTGCTCTCGAACCTGCTCAACAATGCCATCAAATACTCCGATGAAGACCAACCCATCCTTTTAAAAATTGAGGACAATGAACTCCATGTTAAGCTTTGGGTGATCGATCATGGGATAGGAATTCCGGAAGATGACCAAAAACATCTTTTTCAGCGGTTCTTCAGGGCCAAGAACAGTGTAAACATTGCCGGAACCGGCCTGGGTCTGCACATTGTCAAAATGTATGTGGAACTCATGGGCGGAAAGATAGGGTTTGAAAGCAAGGAAAACCATGGAAGCACCTTTAAACTGGAGTTTCCCAAAAAACACTACACAAATGAAAAAAATACTGGTAATCGAAGATCATGAGGAGTTCCGAGAGAACACTATGGAAATCCTTGAAATGGCCAATTATGGCGTTTTGGGTGCTGCCAATGGCAGATCTGGCATCCAAATGGCGTTGGAACATCTCCCTGACCTCATCATAAGCGACATTATGATGCCCGAGGCCAATGGATATACCGTACTGGAAGTCTTGGGCAAAGACCCGAGGACTTCCAAGATTCCCTTTATCTTTTTGACCGCCAAGGACAGAAAAGAGGATATGAGAATGGGAATGAACTTAGGGGCGGATGATTACATCTACAAACCCTATGAAACCCATGAACTATTGGATGCCATAGCAATGCGGTTGAAAAAAAGCAGTTTTATCCACCAACATTTCTCCAAAACACCCGTTGGAATCAACCATTTTTTCAAGGAAGCATCGGAATATCTGGGCAAAGAGCTCACCTCACAAGATAGGGAATCCCAATCTTTCCGTGACAGGGAGGTAATTTACAGGGAAGGGAATGCCGCACATTTCCTCTATTTTATAGAGGAGGGAAATATCAAAACTTACAGGGGCACCGAGGAAGGCAAAGAAATGATCACTGGACTTTATGGTCCCGGGGACTTCGTGGGGCAGCTCTCTCTTTTGGGCAACGGGGGCACCTATCTCGAAACGGCCATTGTCATGGAGCATGCCACCGTTCTGGGTATTCCGAAAGAGGATTTCATCCACTTGGTCTATCAGGACAAGGAAGTCGCCAATAAATTTCTTGAGATCATTTCCAACAATATGGCCCATTTACAGGGAAGATTGCTGGATATTGCCTATTCCTCCGTAGATCGACGAGCGGCAAAAGCATTGTTGGAACTTCACGAAAAAGGAATCTTGAAAGATGACCATCATAAGGGCGTGGATATGCTTCGGGAAGATTTTGCCTCCATGATCGGGGTGGCCAAGGAAACAGCCATTCGGACCCTCACCAAGTTCAGGGAAATTGGTCTGGTTGGCACCGACAAGCGGAGAAAACTCACGCTATTGGACAAGGATAGGTTGAAGCGTATCGCCGATTTCGACGATATGGTGTGATTTCATCAAGCGCAGATGGGGAAACCTAATAATAAAGATCTTTTGAAACCAACTATCCCAAGGGCATGCCACAGGGGGTATTTCACTCATCCCATTTTGACGCCAGGGTCAAAAACCGAAATTCCATTATTGGATTCCCGTTTTCACGGGAATGACAGTTGCAATGGAAACCCAGATGCAAGCATGCGGGGAATTCCTTTCGATTAAATAACCCTTCAATCTTTTTGGGCCTTGGCCTTTTCTTTTTCCAGTTTCCGAAAATACCTCCTCGTTAAAAAGTTGTGTTTTAGGGCCTCCATATTCTGGTTGAACTTATCCGTTCCCTCTTCTATGTTGTGCATTGTCTTCATAAGAAGCTTCGCCATAGTCGTATCTTGGGATACCAAATGGAGCATCCCTTCCTCCGTGTCCATACCTTGGACCAGTTTGGTCAGCTCGCGGGTCATTTGCCTAATTTCTGCGCTTGATGTCTCCAAATTTTCAATGCTGCTTCTGATATTTTCAGCTGCCACGGTATCAGTCAGTATTACCCCGGCAACACTTTCTTCCATATCAATTTGTCCCATAATGGTCTCCAGTTCCATGAGTGTGGTATTGGCATGATGGCTGCTCCGTTCAAGATTTTTTATGATCCCCTGCAAGTCCTTTACCATCACCGTATCATTGAGCAAACGGCCCAAAACCCCTTTTCCTTCCATCAAGGATTGGGTCACCTTCAAAAGATTGGATGTCAACAAAGCTGCATTTTCGTTCGTAACGTTGAGCGTACTGAGCATATCTTGGGATGAAATCCTACTGTACGATTGGAGTTCATCTCCGTTTTGCACCAAATCGGCCTTTCCCACACTTGGAACGATGTTCACCAACATGCTGCCCACCAAACCATCGGAGCCTATTGTGGCAATGGCATTTTTTCTGATGTGATTGCGCATTTTATCCTCAATGGTCATGTAAACATAAATGGTGGTATCGTTCACCATTTCCATTCGGTTTACCGTACCAATGTTAATGCCCGAAAAGCGCACATTGTTGCCATTTTGTAATCCGTTCACATTTTTGAAAACAGCGCTGAGGGTGAAGGTTTTCACAAACATGTTCTGTCGGTTTCCAATAAGATAGGCCGCGATGAGCAGCAGTAAAGTTCCGGCCACCACGAAGATGCCTAGCCTTAAATTTTCAGAAGAAGTTTTAGAAGCCATATTACTTTTTAAAAAATGCGTTTACCATAGGGTCCGACGATGCCAACAGTTCCCCGTAAGTGCCCTCGGCATAATTTGTTCCATCCACCAGCAAGACCATCCGTTCCGAAACAACCCTTGCACAATCCACATCGTGGGTAATGATCAAAGCCGAGGTGCCATACTTTTTTTGGATGTTCCGCATCAACTCGATGATTTCCTTTGCTGTTATGGGGTCCAATCCACTGGTGGGCTCATCGTACATGATCAATTTTGGCCTTAAAATAATCGCTCGGGCCAAAGCAACCCGTCTTTTCATTCCTCCCGATAATTCAGCGGGCATCAAATCCAAGGTGTGGGCCAAGCCAACATTTTCCAAGGCTTCCATAACAAACGGAAGCGTATCTTGATCTGCACCAAATTTATTCCTGTGCCTTCGCATGGGAAATTCCAGGTTTTCCCGCACCGTCATGGAGTCGTAAAGGGCACTCCCTTGAAAAAGGAACCCGATATTGGAGCGGAGTTCATCCAAAGCATGCTGGTCCAGGGTACTGATGTCCTCACCAAGAACTTCCACATAGCCCTGATCTGGAGTGATGAGCCCTACCATGCACTTGATCAGCACGGACTTGCCCGAACCGGATTTTCCCATAACCACCAAGTTTTCCCCCTTCTTCAAAACCATATTGAACCCTTTTAGCACATGGTTGTCCCCAAAACTGATGTGGAGGTCTTTGATCTTGATGACTTGGTTCCCATTGGTTCCAAAATCGGTCCTTGTTTCAATTTGCTCTTGTCTTTCCATCATAGCTCATAAAAAATATCAGAAACAAAAACAGCAATGAAATCGACCACGAACAAGAGCAGGGATGCCATGACCACGGCCGAATTTGCCGCAACACCCACCCCTGCGGTCCCCTTATCCGAGTTATATCCCTTGTAGCAGCCTGTAAGACCAATGACAAACCCAAAGAAAAAGGACTTGATGGTCGCTGGCACCAGGTCTCCGAAGGAGAGTGCATCAAAAACCGTGTTGAAATACAACCTGAAGGAGACATCCCCTTTCATGTTTTCCACGAGCGAGGAACCATAAAGAGCTACCAGATCCCCAAAAATGACCAGCAAGGGAAGCATGAGCGTAGCGGCCCAAATACGGGTCACCACCAAATATTTAAAGGGATTGGTGCCCGAAACCTCCATGGCATCTATCTGCTCCGTGACCCGCATGGAACCGAGTTCTGCACCAAAACCAGAAGCTATCCGGCCCGAACAGATCAGGGCGGTGATCACAGGGCCAATTTCACGCACTATGGAAATCCCTACCATGTTGGGCATCCAGGAAACAGCCCCAAATTCTATGAGTGTTGGCCTGGATTGTAAGGTAAGTACCAGACCGATGATAAAACCTGTGGCCATCACCAAGAGCAGGGACCTGTTCCCCACTTGGTAACATTGCCTCAACAATTCCTTGAATTCGAATGGAGGGTTCAGGGCCTGTTTAAAAAAACGGCCCGCAAAATGGGAAAGACTGCCTACCTCTTTAAAAAAGTGTTTGGTCCTTTCCTTAACCTTCATGGGAATTGCCAAGTCTTCCATACTCAAAAATAGCTTGGCAAAACGGGCGCTGAAATGACGGCTATCATAAAAACCGTCATCTAGGTTGAAGGTCAACTGGTTTTATGAAGTATTGGACCTTCCATCAATCAGCAAATACAACTTCCCAAATTTTGTCCGCACATGGGGAATCGGCCATGACAAGCCGTTATTTTTACATGTGTTGCGACAAGAATCGAAAGAATTCCTTCTTCAAATCTGCATAGATCTGTCGCTGTTCTTCCATTTTCTTTCGGAAATCAGAATGATTCTTGACCAGAATGGTATCCAGTGCGGGCCTGCCCGTACTTTCTTGGGCCGCTATGCTTGTTTCATGGATTTGTATTTCTTCCTGAAGTTTTTCGATGACACCTTTGTGGAGCGTGAACTCGTTTTGGTAGTGTTCCAATTTTTGGAGCACCTCCTTTTTGGTCCATCGGTTTACCAATTCATTCAAGCGAAGGTTGAACGATTTCAGCTCATCTTTCCAAAAAGCAAGTTCTGAATTCCACTGTTTGTGTTCAAAATGCAGGTCACTGTTGTATATAGTTACTTTTTCCATGATTATTAACCGTTTAATGTTCTATCCCAAAACTATCCCGTCCAATGCTTTCGTGGAATGATCTGGATCATTTTTCCTGGGCTCTCCTTTACATTACTTTGTCTTACTAAAATGGAATACCATGAAAAGAATTTGGTCATACGCAGGAATGTTCCTATTGTTTATGGCAATGCAGGGTTGTGGCCCGGTATTGGTTTCGCACAATTTGGCAGACCCTCCCCCACCCTGGTTTTACCCAAATAGGGTGGAGACGGTACGATATGTTTATTTCCCGGAATTGAGCATTTATTACGATTTATCTGCCAGAACTTACATTTATTTGGATGGTGGGGTATGGTTAAGGAGAAAAGTATTGCCACCCCGGTATCGTACACAAGACTTGAACCGATCTAGGTATGAACGCATCAGGAATTACTACGAGGATGATATCAGGCGGTATCACAATCAGAACAATGCGCACAGGGGACGAAGCAATAGAAGTGTTGGGAGAAGGAACAAATAAGCTATGAAGGTTCTTCAGCAATTGGGGCTCCTGTTCAGCCTACAGGCTTGCAAAACTTGATCCGCTTTGCTGCCGTCCCTGTATATGGTGATTCCCTTCAAACCATATTCCCAAGCGTTCCAATATATCTCCGAAACGGTTTCCACTGGGGTTTCTCTGGACAGGTTTATGGTCTTTGACACGGCATTGTCCGTATATTTTTGAAAGGCCTGCTGGTGGCTCAAATGATATTGCCAGGGTATCTCCAAACTGGTCTCGAACAACTTTTTGAGCTCTTTTGGAACCATTTTCGAGTGCTGGACACTTCCCGTTTCCAACACCTCCGATTTCAACTTTTCCGTCCATAGCCCAAGTGCCTTCATACTTTCTACAAAAAAGGGGTTTATCTCGGTCTGGGTTTTGTTCCCCATGATTCCAACGCGACGATATCCAACGGCATACAAGGGCTCTATGGAATATGAAGTATCCGCGATGATCGAAATGTTTCCCGTAGGGGCAATGCTGTTGCAGGTGGCATTTCTCATGGGTCTGTTTGGATGGAAAACGCTATTTGACCATTTGGGAAACACGCCTCGTTCCCCTGCAAGGGATTCGGATACAGCATAACTTTTGGATTGAATGAACTGCATGATTTTTTCTCCCAGTTCGACAGCTTCCACAGAGGCATAGGGGATTTCCAATCGGGCCAGCATTTCCGCCCAGCCCATCACGCCCAGTCCCACCTTACGGGTATTCTTGGTCTGGGTCTCAATCTGGGGCAGTAAATAATGGTTTGCTGAAATTACATTGTCCAGAAACCTCATTGAGGCTTCGATGGTCTTTTCGAGCATATCCCAATCAACCCTTCTTTTACCATTATCTGTTTTTAGTATTTTGGAGAGGTTAAGGGAACCCAGATTACAGCTTTCATATTCAAGAAGGGGCACTTCCCCACAGGGATTGGTGCTTTGGATAATACCTTGGTCGGGAATTGGGTTATGTTTATTGATCGTATCCAAAAAAATAAGCCCGGGATCCCCGGTTTTCCATGCTTGGGAAACAATCAGTTCCCATAAGGATTTCGCCCTGATGGCTTTTGTTGCTTCTCCCGTTCTTGGGTTGATCAGGTTCCAATCCGCATTGGCGCTTACCGCTTTCATAAAATTATCGGTGATACCCACGGAAAGATTGAAGTTTTGGAGTGTATTGCCTTCGGATTTTGCCAAAATGAATGCTTCAATATCCGGATGGTCCACATTTAGGATTCCCATATTGGCTCCTCTCCTTTTACCGCCTTGTTTTACATGCTCCGTGGCCGTGTTGTATATTTTGATAAAGGCAATGGGGCCCGAGGAGGTCCCTCCGGAAGATAGAATTCTGTCTCCGCGGGGCCGAAGCTTGGAAAAATTATACCCTGTACCCCCTCCATTTTGATGGATCAGGGCTGTGCTCTTCAGTGTGCTAAAAATACCGTCCAAGCTATCCTCTACCGGAAGCACAAAGCATGCACTCAACTGTCCTTTGGGCAATCCTGCGTTCATCAAGGTCGGTGAGTTGGGCAAAAAGTGGAGATTGACCATCAAATCGTAAAATGTACCCTCCCAGCCGGCTTTATTCTTCTCCTCTACACTTGCAACATGTTTGGCTACTCTCTTAAAAAGCCCATGGGGCGTTTCAATAATTTTTCCCGAAGGGTTCCTGAGCAAGTACCTTGCCTGGAGCAACTGCTGTGCATTGGATGTGCGTTTCATGGTATTTTGAAATAATCCCCTCAACTATGGTGAAAACCATGTCTTGTGTTTACTTCCCTTCGAGATGGGGCAAGACCATAAAAGGGATATTGAGATGCATACCTATTTTTCTGATAACCGGCCGGATGAACAGGCTTTCCAAAAAAGTATGCTTGTTCATGATCATAGCCAAAAGGTTTATCCTGTTCTTTTTTTGAAAGTCATTGATACCCTCTATAACCCCATTGACAGGTGTTTCATGAAATATATAGGTATGTGGTTTTAAAAGTTGGTCTAGCTTTTTCTTGTTCCTCATCTGGAATTCTGTCATACTATTACCGGTTGAAATATGCAGGATATTGATGTTCCCCTTATTTTCACTTGCCAAATAAAGAAGTTCCTCAATTATTTTTTTATCATAATCAACCTCAAAATCCACAGGAAATAAGATCTGTTTAGGGCTTTCGTATTTAAATTCCCCAGGAACTGCTATAAGTGGGCATTTTGCTTTTTTAATAGCATGGACGGTATTACTGCCAAACAGCAATTCCTTGGCTCCCGTGACCCCCTTTGTTCCCATCACAATCAAGTCTATTCCTTCTTTTTTTACCACTTCCCCTATTTCATCCACGAGTTGATTGAAAGCTCCTTGCAATACAAATTGGTGCTTGGGGTTTGCATGGTCAGCTTCCAGTTCTTCCTTCAATGCATTTAGTTGATCCATTGTTTCCTTTTGGTAATGGGCTATCGGGTTTGATTCGTGGAAATCCATCGTCCAATTTTCAATACTGTACACGGGAATGCCATAAGCGTGCAATAAGTAAAAGGTACATGGTGTATCCTTATATAGCTTTAAAGCATAGCTAATGGCATTTTTTGCATTTTGGGAAAAATCAGTTGGAAGCAATACCTTTTTCATATTACATCTATTTGGATATGTCCACCAAAATTAGAATATAAGAAGCGACCAAACCATGACTTAGGTCATTTCCAAAACCTTACCGCACATTATCTGTTTTTTGCGAACCAGAGAATCCTTGAAAGTACTACTCTGTGTTGCAATAAGCAGTTTCTTGTCAAAAGTTTATGAATACATCGCGTATGGTTCCGCAGCGTCCATCGCATACATATTCTTGTACCAAACTGCAAGTAAAAAGAAAAGAACCAAGGCACCGATCAATATCCAAACCACTATTTTGTACCATTTCACTTTCATGTTTTCCTTTTTTGATGTTCTTTTTTTTGTGTTGGACGGATACCATAATTATGGGTTTTTACATGATGCCCCAACAGTTCTTGTAAACTTTGTAGATAGTCCTCCAAGGCCTCTTTGCCAACATTGGGATGGCCCAACACAGGAAGGGTAACGGGGTCTTCGTCCAAAAAATGGTACAGTTCAGGGTATTGCGATTCCATGGTATGGGTCAACATGGTAATACTGTTCAATAGGGAATTCAACTCTCTCATGGTTTTTGGGCAACTGTTAACTACAATGTATGTACACTTTGTTCACTTTTTAGGATGATTCAATAAAAATAATGGCTGGGATGCACTTTGAAAATGATCTTAATCACCCTAGAATAACTACCGTGAGTGACCAATGTCATTGATGTGGGCAGGTCTTTGCCCTAACTTCCTGTTCAAATTGGGCAAGACGCGGTGTAAGACATTTTTTGCTCCCCATTTATGGGGGTAATGCTTAAAATTCCAATGCTATAAGAATCTATAAATTTCAAGCAAAGAGAAGATCATGTTTAGAGACAGGGAAGATGCCGCACTGCAATTGGCAGAAAGGCTTGAAAAATACAAAAATCAGAATGTAGTGGTACTTGCCATACCCAAAGGCGGGCTTCCCTTGGGCGTCATCATTGCCAAAGCCCTAAATGCCTCGTTGGATGTAGCCCTTTCCAAAAAAATTGGACACCCCTACAACAAGGAATACGCCATTGGGGCGGTAAGTTTGGAAAATGTGGTTCTCACCAATGACCATGGAGTGGCCAAAAGCTACATCACTGAAGAAACGGAACGAATCCGTAAAAAACTTCAAAGCAGATTTGAAATGTACCACCGGAACAGAGAGCCCATATCTTTGAAGGGCAAGACCATTATTATTGTGGATGATGGTATCGCCACCGGCAATACCATAAAAATAACAGCCCAGTTGGTCCAAAACCAGCATCCACAAAAAACCATAGTGGCCGTTCCTGTAGCCCCTCTGGGTGCCATCCAAAACCTTCAGGATTATAAATACATTGATCAGGTAATCTGCCTGACCACTCCCCATAACTTTCATGCAGTTGGGCAGTTCTATTCGGAATTTGAACAGGTCTCAGAAGAAGAAGCCTCAGAATTGCTGAGGCGGACGAGTTAATATTTGGAAATGTGACATTCAATTAAATGATACATTTGGCCACTCATCTACATATCAAAAATGACATGGCTTTCCCAAACATTTCCTTCATTCCTTTTTACATGGGTGCCGAGATAAGAAACCCCTCTTATCCTTTCATCAAAACCACCCAAACATTTGCCATATAACAGGGCCGAGATGCTATTCTCCGAAAGCTCGGCAAAATAAACATTACAGAAAAGGATTTTTTGCATGTAGGTAAGGGAAAGAGTATCTGAGAGGAAATCGATCAAGAGGTCGGTCGCATTATCGGTGGAAATCTCCGTACACATTTGACAGTCAAAATGACCCGCTTTGTCACATCCTCCCTTTTTCAGGATATCGTTCATGATTCCAAGATTATCCCTTAAAAGTACTTCAAGCGAAGGTGCCAAGATCTTTATCTCAATTTCTGTCTTATATTTTACCGACCCATTCATGGCTTAACCGCTTTAACGGTGACAAAAGACCCCGTTCCGTAGCCGTTTTTGGGCATTTGTACTTCCTCTATGTCCTCAAGATCTCCAAAAAGGGTTTGGTTATACACCAAGTTCCTAAAACCTACATTTTTGAGCAATTGTTCCACTTGGTCAACCGAATGGAAAGTGGCCGTTTTGTAAAAATTGCTTCGATCTCTTTTGGTCATGTACGCTTTTGCAACACTTTGATCCCTATCCAAAAAACCAATAATTATAGCTCCATCGGACTTTAACACCCTATACGCTTCGGAAAGGGCTTTCTTAAGGTTTTTCAAGTAACAAATGGTAACGAAGAGCACAAAATCAAACTGCATGGCGGCATAGGGCAAGTGCTCTGCTTTTCCCTTCATAACCTCAACGCCCCTTTCAAACGCTTTTTTTGCCATTGCCACCGAAGGCTCAATTCCTTCCTTGATACCCAAAGGTTCGGAGAACCTTCCTGTGCCCAGACCTATCTCAATGCCCCTAATGTTATGGGGCAGCTCCAAAAACTGCTCTTGTAGTGCCAATATTTCGGATTGGTACACTTCGGGATGGTCCTCGTACCATTGTTCGTATTGCGATACGTGTTCATCAAATACTTCTGTAGTTGCCATAGCTTGTTGTTTTTTAAAAAATCCAGTTATTGGTTGCACCGGCCACAATAATACAGGTCAACCCTTACAAATTATATGGTCCGAAGCCAGGAGACCGGCACGGACCATACAAACAAAACCGACTAACTAGGAATTATTCCCATCAATTCCGAAAGTGACCTTTGCATTCACACGGTATTCGGTAATTTGGTTGTTTTTTACACAAACCTGCATGTCCTTCACATAAACAGACTTGATGTTCCTCACTGTTTTTGATGTCTCCTTGACAATGTTGTTTACGGCATCCTCAAAACTCTCTTTTGAGTTTCCCATGATTTCGACGACTTTTAATACTGACATAACGATTGATTTATTGTTTAATAATTAGACCAAAGACGACCCCGGTTTCTATAGAAACTCACCTTTTTCATCCACTTTTACCCGCAGCGTCTTATCTCCATTTTCCAGTTTCAATTTGTATTTTTTGGAAACGCCCTTTTCGTTGTGATAAGTAACCCGGTAAACATCCTTGCTAATGGTCCATTCCGGAAACCTATCCAAGATGGCCTTCTTTACGGAATTTGGCAGGTTAATGTTTTTAAACCTCTCGGCAGTTCTGATGATTTTACCGTCTTTGTCGTAGGCGGCAAGGATTTTTCCTTCCGGGATAAAGAAATTGATGTTGTACAGATCATAGTCATCCTGATAGAATTCAGAATCTTTTACATCGAAGGCTGCGACTTTTCTTCTGAGCATTTCTACAGGTATGGAAGCTTCTTCCTCTGTATCAATGTTGTTCAAATACTTGTAATTGGTCGCATACACAATTACCTCGGACAATTCTTCCGTTTTGATGATCTGGGAGTGCAAAGAGATTGCGAGTCCCACGGACAATAGGGTCAATACTATTTTTTTCATAATCTTAGTGTTTTTGTTAATACTTCAATGGCTGCTGAGCCATCCTTTTAAATTATCGCTCTATACATTCAAAACTAGTAGAGATAGGTTCTTCGCACAATGACCCAGATCACCCTAAATCATTTTAACCGACTCATTTACAAGCCATTGAAAACAGCACGATTATTGCTAAAATTGGCATACAGAGAATCTGATGGACTGACCCAAGTCATAGGGAAATATTTGCCGTGCCTAAAAGTTTGTCAATTAAATTGTAAGGCATGGATGTTTACATCAATCCTTTCAGGGCAATACATTTTGATGGAGAAATTAATGCCCAAAATGTTAAAATTCGAAAAATAACGCTAAGATGACCCAGGTCATTCCACAAGCTCAACAATCGTCTTAATTTTGTGCCAGGATTACGATACAATACGTTCTTTGAAGATAAAACCAATGGTGTAAGAAATACAGAAGGAGATACAACTATTCTTTGACTCCTCTTGGAATTGCGAAAACGTTTAGTGATAAACACAAGTAGTTTATACAAGAAAAAGAGCGTTGGATAGGATAACTTCTTCTGTGGAACCGGGGCATTAAAACGCCCCGGTTTCTTCAAAGACTACAAAAAATAGTCAATTGGAAAAAAAGCCAACGGTTATAAAAGGTGTTTTAAGGCACGAGGATTTGAATATCAACCACATTCGTCCTCCTCTCCATCAAAAACACCCCATAGAATGTTTATGGTCTGGGAAGATGCATAAACTAGAAAGGTTTGGATTGTCCACTGAACAAGCGTTCTTAAGCATTTTAGCAATAAGATGGTAAAGAGAAAGTTTAAGGCAGAAAGCAACTCAAGCCTTTCGAAGAAACAGGGAGTTTAGGCTCCCTGTTTCCATTTAAATTCCGTCCATTTTCCTTAGCAGTGCCACATTATTTACCTAATTAATTCATTCTGATAAAAATGGAATATTACTTTAATACCGTTCTCAGTGATACCACTTTCGAGAAAGCCATACAAAAAACAACACAAGCCCTTAAAAATGAAGGTTTCGGGGTTTTGACTGAAATTGACATCAGTAATACATTGAAGCAGAAATTGGATGTAAACTTTCCCAATTATACAATTTTGGGAGCATGTAACCCATCGTTTGCTCATAAAGCATTACAGGTTGAAAATAAGATTGGAACCATGCTACCGTGCAATGTTATAGTACGTAAAGCCGAAGGGGGCAACATAGAGGTGGCCGCCGTAAACCCAATTGCTTCGATGATGGGGGTTCACAACGAGGCTTTGATGGGCATTGCCGAGGAGGTCCGGGACAAACTAAAGAGGGTGATAGAAGCCCTTCAAGAAAATCATTGATCCATACCGATAAATAGTATCATGAAACCTTCAAATATCTGCGAACATTGTGGCGTGCCCATGTACCACCTTACCGATTTTGGCACCAACCGGGATGGCAGTATCAACACAGAATACTGTCACAAATGCTATAAAAAAGGTAGGTTTATCCATGCAGGGGAGGAAAACTTTGATAGTTCTTACTCCTGTGACACCCCGCTATAATTGTACCCGTTGCATTGTCCAGTTCCTTTATGGTTTCTGGGTTTGTTCACTGATCTTGCAAATTTGTAAATCATTGTCACCTGTCTTTATCAGTATCAGATCGGACGAGATGAAGGATGCGGCCATGTTTGGTGTCTGGTACCGTCTTTTGGACATAGAAATGTCTTCCCTTTTGCTGATGGGCCAAATAATTTCACCCATGTTGTTTAGCACAACTTCGGTAAGGGCATAATCATAAATATTCAATTGGAAGTCGTTTTTCCCCCTGAAAGTTCTTCTACAATAGATTCCTATGGCCCTATCATCTTTAAAACCGGTAACGTTTAAATACTCCGGTTCGATTGCGACCTTTCCTTGGGTGTTCATAAAACCATAGTACGGGATTCCCTCATCCTTTATCATTTGTATGGCACATAGACCATTTTTAAATTTCGGATACTTGATGCCCTTGATATCATTACGGGATTCATCCGCATTTTGATTCCATACCACGTCATCCCTAAAATCTACGGCTAAATTACCTTCCATATCGATGAAGCCCCATTTACCGTCTTTCCGGACGGCTGCCAAACCTTCACTGAAAGGCCCGACTTCTGTTAGTTCCTTTATTTTAATTGTAGGATCATTGATCGTTTCAAGGGTTTGTGCGCCCATTAAAAATGGGATGGCCATAAAAGCCAAACCCACCAAATATTTTAGTCTCATAATTCATGTTTTAGATTATATGAAGGTAGTACGCAAGCTGGTCTACAACAATGACCTAAATCATTGTGCCACAAAAGGCAAGGGGGTAAGTTTACATTTAAGATAAAACCTATTTGGAGTTTTGAAATGTCTTGCAAGAATTATGTGGACAGACGTGGTTAAGTACATCAACCTTACTAAAAATAATGGAAAAGGAAGTCACAAAGTAATTATCGTTACCCAAATATGAATCACTAAAATTAGACAAAATGAAAATCCTAATTGTATATGGAACAAGTGAGGGGCAGACCCGAAAAATTTCCAGATTTATGGAAGAAGTGCTTCAGGGAGGAGACCACAAGGTGGTTATTGCGGATGCCACGGATGAACCTCCTTCCCCTGCCCATTTTGAGGTTGTATTGATAGGTGCCTCTGTTCACATGCAAAAATATCAAAGCTCCGTGACCAATTATGTAATGCAACATTTGGACATTCTCAATAAAAAACATTCCGCATTCTTCTCGGTTTCCATGGCCATTGCTTCCAACATAGAAAAGGAGCACGAAGAAATCAAAAAAATTGCTTTGGATTTCTTCGCAAAAACAGGATGGAAGCCCAATGAAGTGCGCCATTTTGCAGGAGCATTAAAATATACCCAATACGACTATTTTAAAAAGCTCATCATGCGAATGATTGCAAAAAAAGAGGGAGGCAGCACAGATACTTCCCGTGATCATGAATATACGGATTGGGACAACGTAAAGTCGTTTGTCCTCAACTTTTGCGCAGAAAATGTACAATCGACTGTGTAGGGACAGGTAGGCTTAAATTATCCTAAAAACTATTTTTTCAAAGCGGTACATCCACATGAAATAGACCTCTTTACCTTTGCCTCTTTTCTTGCAGGTCAACTTCGGGCAACTCTTTTAAGTAATAAATTTGGTTTACATACTATCCAATTAAATGGGCAAATGGAAGGATTTTTGCTGATTCAATCAATAAAACCCCTACTTTACTTTAACCCAAAAGTAAATCCTCTTTCATTTTTTATGTAACTTCCTGTCTAAGAAGGAACAAAAAACCGATTTTAATCGAGTGAACACTACTTTGGGCGGCTTAAAAATGAATATAGACACCCTTAAAATATCACGTATTCTACACAAAACAACATCCAATCAGAACAGTGGTTGCTATGCTGTTTGTTGGGTTCAAAATGGTGCTGAGGCAATTGAAATAAACAAGATTTTGTACAACAATGTATCGAACGCTGTTTTTTTCTTAAGCCCAGATCATGACTGGAAAATCTTAAAGAAGGGTACTACAACTTCATCGGGGTATGTGTTTTATATTCCCAAAGGTGTTTTAAACCACCCCACTTTCAAAAATCTCCACATAACTGAAGTCCGTCTTTTAAACAGCAATGAAATACCGAAAATCAACCTTTCTCCAGGTATAGAAACACGCATAAAAGCTATTCTTGAAATGATGGACGAGTTGCTCAGCACTAACTTAAAACATCGTGAAGAGGCTATACTTTCCCTCTTAAATACCTTTTTTGTTTATTGTGACGGTAAGTGCAACATCAAGTCGGTGATTACGGACAACAATTCAAGGTCTGCATTGGTTTATAAGTTCAAAAAAAGCATTGACCAAAACATTACTGAACATCATGAAGTGGGCCACTACGCCAAAAAGCTCAACATATCCGACAAATATTTAAATGAATGTGTCAAGGAAGTTTTGGGCATCAATGCCAAGCATCTTATAGATGAACAACTGGTCATGCGCGCAAGGCATAACCTGAAATTCACGGATAAGACCATTAAAGAAGTTGGCTACGAGCTGGGATTTTCCTCGCCCGACTATTTCAGCTATTTCTTTAAAAAGCATACTGGAATCACTCCATCCCAGCTTCGGAAAAGCTGATTTTCCGAAAATCCAAGGAATAGCCGTGTTTTTCACAATATTCCAATAACTCCCACCCCTTATTTTTAACCAAACAACAAACCAAATGTCATGGACAGAAAAAAATTCATTCAAACTTCGGGTTTGGGGCTTGGGCTCGCCTTGGTTCCTGGAATCGCCAACAGCAAACAACTATTCAAAAAAGCAGCATCTCCCAACAACCCCAGCCCAAAAATCATAAAGGACAGCGAAGGCGATGTTTTGAATGTTATTGGGGATATCCAGACCCATAAACTGGTCGGTAGCGACACCAATGGTCAAATTGTGGAATGGGTCGACAATGTAGGTCCCGGAGTTGGTATTCCTCCCCATATTCACACAAAGGAAGATGAAATTTTCAGGGTGATCAAAGGACAAGTTGAAATAATGGTGGATGGGAAAACCACGGTTTTGGAAGCTGGTGATACCGCCTTTGCCCCGAAAAATATTCCACATTCTTGGAAGGTTGTTGGAACTGAAAAGGCTAAAATGATCACAAGTGCCTTTCCCTCAGGAATTGAAATCATGTTCAGGGAATTGGCCGATTTACCTCCTGGTCCGCCAGATTTTGAAAAAGTCGCCATAATATGTGGAAACCACGGTATCTCTTTTCTCTGAAAATTGTTTACAACCGCAAGTTTGCTTGTTGGAAACAAGCATTTACTTTATTGTACCAAAAAATGGGTGAGGCAACGGCAGAATATCCATATGCCTCTCCTTAAAATGATTAACTGGTCACTAAAGTAGTTTAATACGTCAATGTATTATACCCCTTGGCCTGAAGTTGGAGTATTCGTACAGACCACGTTGGTACCGGCACCAATCCGTCGATAAGTTGCTTCGTCGACACATTTAATTTTTCCATGGCCACACTGCATATACTAACGCGCACCTTGGACTTGTATTTTTGAAAAAAGGTTTCCAATTTGGATCCCTTTACCAACTCGGCAACGACCTTTCCTTTAACAACGACTTCGTAATCGACTATCTCTACCCCGTTTTCCATCAAAAGATCATACATGTTCAATGCGCCTTTAAAATGGCGTTCATCGCTGACCCCAATGGCAAATTGCTTGGTGCTTTTTAAATCGTTGACCGTTTCGGCATTCAATTGAGCTTGCGCAAAAACATCAACCCTGTAAAAAATAACTAGGGCAATAAATATGATCAATGTTTGGAGTGATCTTGTCATGGTTTATATGATTTTAAAAAGCAATGCTTTAAAGGTACAATTATTGACTTGTATTTTTTACAACAATGGTTTTATAGACGGTTATTGGTTTGCCATAAGAAGTAAATCCGTCCAAAACCACTTCAAACTCCCCTGTAAGGTCAGAGGTATAGAACTCAAACTGTAAATCGGACTCTCCTACCTCAACATGGGGTTCCCACAACAACACTCTTCTGTAATCGGGAATTCTCTTGCCCATTTGCTGCGTAGTATAACGCTGCTTAAAATAATTCTTTTTAGACATAGGTTTTTCAATAGGAACATTAATACCATGGGTAGGAGCATAGTTTTCAAAAAAATCGCCATCTATGGTTTTTACCGCCATCATGCCTTGATAATCCTTGCCTGCCATCCTAAACTGATCTCGAACCAAACTGATGGATTGTATTTTCCCAGCATCAAAGTCCTTGATTTTTTCATGGTCTGGAATATAAACCCCGTCAAACAGCACAATGGCAGGAAAATCGTTGGCCTCTTCGTTATAGGTTTCAAAATCTTGGGCTATGCGAATGTAATCGCTTCCATCGGGGTTGTTTTTATACCCAGCATAGTTGAGTACCTCCACCAGCGTCTCCTGAAAGGTACGAAAGCGTGTAAACTCATCCAATTTTATGGTTTCGGGCATACCACCATCAAAAGGATCTATGGGGGTTCCCAGAAGAATGGAATCCGGTTTTACGGAATAAAATTGATTCTCCAATTGATTGTGTATGCTACGTTGTGCAATAGCTTCGGAATATTCGGGTATTATATGGAATTGATTAAATGTCAGTTGGGAAGCATCAAGGTTAGGAACCTTACCAAGAGAGACCTCAACGTCTTGAGCGTTTGCTGCAACTTGCACAATGGCCCTACCCAGTTTGTAATTTTTTCTCAAATAGGTATAGAAGTTGCCATGATTGTCCGTTGTGGTAAATTTTAGTAGAAATTCCTCACCGGGAACGGACACCACCATTTTGGCATCGGAAACAGGGCTTCCTTGTCCATCGGTCACTTTTCCATACAATAGCTCTCCGCGCTGTTCCGGCAGAAACAGACTGTCGCCAACCGTTTTATCCAATGCTCCCTTTGCATTAAAATATTCGTTGGCGTAGGAAATGGCATTTGCAGCGGGCCGGACCTCCATTCCATCCTTCTTTTGGACCCTAAGCGTGTAATTTCCATGTCCCAACCTCGCCTTGTAATTTTTTAGGCTTAAGGCCACTCGCTCCCTTGGCCCAAAGACATCCCTCTCCATTTTTAGTTGAACAACCGACGAGTCGATAGGCCTATTCATTTTTTCGGCGTGTATTGAAGCTTCTTCCGAATTATCGGACAATAATTGCGACTGATCTACTTGGTAGGGGTTGATGATGACCAAATCATCCTTAAATATTTGCTCCATCCCATTGTTCTTCATCCATTGGGTATAGCCGAGCAATTTGTAATTTCCTGAAGGTATGTCGGTATTGACAAAGAAATCGCCTTGGGATTTGCCCTTTTGAAGTCTCACCTTCTGTTCCAACACATATTCCCCTTTTTGGTTTATCAGGGCAACATAACCCACAAAACTTACATTGCTGGCCCGGTTGTTCTGCGCATTGAAGCAATAAAAGGCATAGTGCAGGTACTCTCCCGTAAACACAATGGGGCCGGTATGGTGTAAATACACCTTTTCTTGCGGTAGGCTTTTTAAGTTTTGTAACTCGTCCACACTACTTATCACATATTGAGCATGAGCGTGCAAGGATAGTGCTGTGAGAACCATAAGTATTGCCCATTGTTTTTTCATAAGCTGTGTTTTTAATCGATCCAGAAATCCGGCTTTACATTACTTCCCAAAAGGGTACAATCTCCACATATTCGGGGCACAAACACATATGGTCCAGGACAGGATGCATTGGGCACCAAATTCTCATCGTAGCCCGAAAAATAGCTAATGGTCCCTATGTTCACTCTTTCTATTATGGATTGTGGACAGGGATTTGAAACAGGTTCTTGAATACAGTATGACGGGTGGGATTCAGGAACGGATTGCAAGAAACAATCAAAAGGAAAGGCAGGTAGCTCTTCGTCGGGGAAAAAATCCTCAAAATTAAAGAACAATCTCCTGTCCGACACCCCCACGGCCTCTACATACCCCAAGACATTTTCACTTGTCCCATCTTTTCTATGCACGTTTGCATAAAGTGCTCCTGGCTGTATCTGGGAAAATATATTATCCGATTGCGAAAAACTACTCAGGGTCTCGTAGAACGAATAGGCATCGGCAGACTGCACTTGCTGTTGCACCAGAATACTATATCGTTCCGAAATAATAAAATTGTCCTTACCAATAAAACGTACCATGTGCTTGGAAACTTTGCTTTCAGGATTTCCTGCAGTACTCAACTGTTCAATGGTATTGGAAGAAACGGTGTTATAACATACCCTATTCTCCACTTCCTTGGGTACAACTTCTAAATTGTATGTAGGCACAGGCAAAGCACAGGGGTCATAATCTGTTAACACAAAATCACTGCCTGTCCAAAAAGGAGAAACTATTTTATAGGTTTCTTCAAAAGTATATCTATAAAACTCCGTGTTTCCTTGTTCAGGGGCACTATCCACATAAATGGCCACACCTTCCGCCCCGCTGTCGCTGACGGCCTTTTCGGCATACACATTGGTGAGCTGTGACTTTCCCTGAACGCTCAAAGGGTCAGACACGTACTCTTGGCCATTGCTGGTCTGGATTTCCAAGGTGTACCCAACACCCATTTCCAAGGCAAACTGTTGGTTGGAGAGGTAGATGCCCTCCTCTCCTTCCGTAAAAGCGTATTGGGCACCATTGTCACCCAATACACGAACCGTGGCACCGCTTTCCATATCCACGGAATCAATGGGGCGACTGCCCAAGGGAATGTACGGGTTGTAAACCGTGTCCGTCTCAAGATCCAAACGAAGACTGCTCCTGCTCAAATACACTTTTTGGGTAATCATCCCATCGGTCAGCACAGCTTCCACCACCAAAGCGGCGGTTTGTTCCTCCTCGTCAAGCGTATCAAGTTCGAGTTCGTCCAAGCATGCGCCCAAGATCATTAATGACACTAGGCTCAAAACAATCTGATATGTAAATTTATAGCGCTTCATCAAAACTTGAAATTATAGGTTATGGAAGGTATGGGCATTCCAAAAATGGAACTTTGCAATGCTTTGACTTCCCCATCATCCGTCACAAAAAAAACAGAGTACGGGTTGTTCCGGCCCAGCACATTGTACACCTGAATGGTGATAAAACTATGGGCCAATTTGTCCTTCTTATGATTCCCTTCAATGTTGATTCCCAGATCCAAGCGATAAAAATCGGGTATCCTGTATTTATTACGATCACTGAACACGACATAATCGGCATTGTTGAACCTATAGGTTCCCACGGGATAGGTAATGGGTCTTCCTGTCTGATATACAAAGTTCATGGATACGCTATAACGTTTTGTAAATCTGTAATTGGCAATGACACTCAGGTCGTGCGGTTTATCAAAATTGGACGGAAAAAACTCCCCGTTGTTGATGCGTTCCTCACTGGTTTCCCCATCAAACCTATATTTGGAACGGGAATAGGTATAACTTAGCCATCCATTCAGGTCCCCCCTGTTCTTCTTTAAAAGAAATTCCACACCATAGGCCTTTCCCTCTCCTTGGAGTACTTCGGTCTCCACATTTTCATTGAGCAAGAGGTCGGCACCCGTTTTAAAATCGAGCACATCGTCCATTCGTTTGTAATACCCCTCCAAACTCAATTCATACATGTTCTCATTGAAATTTTTGAAGAATCCGAAAGTTGCCTGATACCCTTTTTGAGGCTTGATATTCAAATCCGAAAGTTTCCAAGTATCAATCGGGGACACCGTTGTATTATTGGAAAGTGTATGTATAAATTGATACGAATTATTGAAACTGGCCTTTACCGAGAAGTCCGGGGCAAACAAATATCTGGCAGCAACCCTAGCCTCCGGTCCACCATACGTTTTAATAAATTCACCGCTATCATAGCTTATAGTGTCCCGCACAGTAGATTCGCTTCGCGGTGCACCCTCTTGGTAGGTATTTTGTGTGGCTTCGCCCATGGCCGCATAAAAAGCGTATCGGGCTCCCACATTGAGCAGCAGTTTATCGGATATTTTAAACTCGTCCCCGACAAACAAAGCTCCTTCCAATGCCTGTTCCCGATCTATGTCAATAGGTTCTACATTGGAATCATTGCCTTTAGGTTCAATGCTTCCGGGTTCCACCGAGTAATATTTACCCGATATACCATAATCGAGTGTATGGGCATCGTTCAAACGGGTGTTCAACCGATACCTGAGCTCTGATTCGTTGATGGTATAGTCCAGTTCAAAATCACTGTTCCCATCGTCATCGTAATCAATTCCAAAATTATAATTGCTGTTACTTGCCGTGAGCACTCCGGTGCTTTTCTCGCTCAGCTTATGTGCCCAACGTACGGAGCCCAAACGGTTACTGTAATTATAAAGGGAATCGGAAGTGATGCTAAAATTGTCCTTGCTGTAATAGGCGGTACCACGGATTTCACTGTTTTCATTGAATTTATGATGATATTTTACGATTCCATCAAAAAATGATGCCTCGCTGTTGCTCAGGTCCTCATCATCCAAAGCTTTCAATATCCAATCGGCATAGGCGCCCCTACCTCCTATAACCAAGGAGGAAACCTCCTTTTTCAATGGAATTTCCAAAGCTAGGTTTCCGGTAACCGGGCCTATGGAGCCCTCTCCCGATATTTTTTGGGTATCCCCGTTTTTGGTCTCAATATCGAGCACCGAAGAAAGCCGACCACCAAATTCCACGGGCGGTGCCCCTTTGTAGATGTTGACTTTTTCCGTTGTGAACGGGTTCAATGCCTGAAAAATCCCAAAGAAATGGGTTGGGTTGTAAATGACAGCATCGTCCAACAAAACAAGGTTTTGGTCGGTCTTGCCCCCTCTAACATTGAGCCCAGAAGCCCCTTCACCGGCCGAGGAAATCCCGGGCAGGGCCTTGGCCACTTCCAATATATTGCGTTCCCCGAGCACCAAAGGAATATCCTTGGACTCCTCGGAGCTTATCTCTTCGCTGCCGGAAACTGCCTCTTGAACATTGCTCACTGCATCTGCTTCGACCACAACTTCCTGCAACTGTTCCAGACTTTCCTGTAATTGAAGGGTCAGGGTGCCTTCGTTGTACATGATGACTTCGCGTTCCGAATCCCTTATTCCCATGGCACTGGTAGAAATAAGGTTATATCCGGCCGGCAATACCAACTCGTACTCCCCTTGCTCGTTTGTAACGGTTACACCACTCCTACCTTTCACCCTAATGGCCAAGTCAGGTATAGGGGCACCTGTTTCGGCATTGATTGCCCTCCCGGACAATCGGTAGGTTGGCCTTAAATACTTTTCATCGGCTCTTCCTATACGAACAACTGGAACTTTTTCCGTGGTTTGGGATACTTCATCATTATAAAATGTGGGAGGAGGAATATTTCTTTGACCTTGCACAACCGTTGTATTCCCTAAGGTGTCCTTTGTTTGATGAAAGCTGGGAGGGAGTTCATCGTAGATAACCGTGTTTTGAAGCAAAAACACACGTTTTTCCTCTTCAAAAAGGTAAAAGTTCAATTGAGTCTCGGATAGAACGATTTCCAAAATATCGGAAATAGTAGCCTCTTGAAAGTTTTGTTCCACCTTAAGATCTTCAACCCAGGCATCGAGGTAGAAAAAGGAATAACCGGATTTTTCCTCCAATTCCTTAAAAAATTCAGGGAAGGTCCTTGATTCGCCCAATAGAGTTATTGGAGCATTTTGCGAGAAAGTAAATTGCACCACAAAAAGGATTGCGAACAAACTTCCTTTCTTTATCGAAAAAGAACGAGGTTTAGTAAAAAAAGTCAATGGTTTGTTGAATTAGCTTGTAACAATTTAATAAAAAATCAACAGGTTGGTTAAATTAGCATGTCAAAAAAAATGTTTTAATACGTAAAAATTGCATTTGGATTCCCGTTTTCACGGGAATGGCAGTTTCAATGGAAACCCCAATGCATGCATGCGGGGAATTTTTTTCGATTAAAAAACAACAACATCCTTACAAAGACCTTTATAAAACTTTTGCCTAATTTACATCCAACCAAACCGATCCTATGAAGAATCTCAAAGCCAAAACTTTTCTATTTGCATGCTTGTTATTAAGTATTTATGTGAAGGCTCAAATTGAAAAGGCCCCTCCAAGAACCGATGGAGAAGGGCCTTGGTCGCAATTAATTATACGGGGGGTAACCGTAATAGATGGAACCTTGTCGCCTCCTATCGGCCCAGTGGACATTGTAGTGGAAAACAATCGGATTTCCTCCGTGCAAGTGGTAGGTTTCCCGGGAATGGACATTGACCCTAACAGAAGACCAAAGCTCAAACCTGGCGGAAAAGAGCTCAATGCGGAAGGTATGTACTTGCTCCCTGGGTTTGTGGATACGCATGCACATATCGGGGGCACCTCACAGGGAACACCTGCCGAATATGTTTACAAGTTATGGATGGGGCATGGCATTACCACCATTTGCGACCCAGGTTCGGGCAATGGAATTGATTGGGTGCTGGACCAAAAGGAGAAAAGTGCAAAAAACGAAATTACCGCTCCAAGAATACAGGCTTACACTTGGTTCGGCAGCAATTTAAACGGAGAACGGGGACGAGGGGACATCACTACCCCCGAAGCTGCCCGGGAATGGGTCAGGGCCAACGCCAAAAAAGGTGCAGATGGCATTAAGTTTGGTGGAGGCCTGCCCGAGGTAATGACCGCGGCCTTGGACGAAAACAAAAAAATGGGGCTGCGCTCCAAGACCCATCATGCCCAATTGTATGTAGGCAGGTGGAATGTGCTCCATAGTGCTAGAGCAGGACTTACTTCCATGGAACATTGGTACGGATTACCGGAAGCCATGTTCGATGACAGAACTGTTCAAAACTATTCTTTGGATTACAATTACCAAAACGAGCAAGACCGCTTCGGTGAGGCTGGTCAACTTTGGGCACAAGCTGCAAAGCCATTTTCCAAAAAATGGAACGAGGTGATGGACGAACTGATTTCCTTGGATTTTTCCCTCTCGCCCACCATGGTTATTTACGAGGCCAACAGGGACTTACAAAGGGCCAGACGTGCCGAATGGCATGAGGAATACACACTCCCCTCTCTTTGGGAGTTTTATGCGCCGAGCAGACAATCCCATGGATCCTACTGGCATTATTGGGGTACGGAACAAGAAATTGATTGGAAGGAAAACTATGAGCTTTGGATGGCTTTCTTGAATGAATATAAAAACAGAGGAGGAAGGGTCACGGTGGGCACCGACGCTGGATTTATCTATCAGCTTTATGGTTTTGCCTACCCCCGGGAGATGGAACTTTTGCGCGAAGCCGGTTTTCATCCCTTAGAGGTAATTAAGGCCGCTACCCTAAATGGTGCGGAAGCCCTTGGCTTGGATGATGAAATAGGAACCATAAAAGTTGGGAAACTGGCGGATTTTGTGATCATCGAAGAAAATCCCTTGGAGAACTTAAAAGCGCTCTACGGTACAGGGGCCATTCAACTACAGCAGGACAATAGCATTGAACGTGTTGGAGGAGTAAAGTATACCATAAAAGATGGGATAATCTACGATGCCAAAAAGTTATTGGAAGATGTAAGGAAAATTGTCGAGGAAGCTAAAGCCAAGTCCAATTACCAAATCGTTCAGCCTGGGATGAAGCCTGAATAACCATAATTGCAATAAAAATCAAAAGGCGATGACCGGGATTGGTTACCGCTTTTATATGAGGTTTATTTTGCCAATGAGTCCAACATACGTTGGGTGTTTTCCAATTCCCGTTGCATTTTCTCGTTCTCCAAAATATACTGTTCTCGCAACTGATCTATTTTTCGTTCAAACTCGTCGGCAGGGACATATTCCGGCTCCAGGAGAGTTTCTTTAAAGATACTGACCAATGTAAACAAAAAGCTGATCGCCACCGCTACTATAAGTCCTACGAGCATCACTTTTTCCCGTTTCAAATCTGGAGTGTTCTTCTTCAGTAGTTCCCTTTCCTCCTTGGTCAATTTTGGCGTACCCGATAACTGCCCTAGAAACGCATCCCACTTCTCCTCTTCCTTTACATAAAGATTCATAAATCCTCCTTCATCCAAAAAATCTTCGGTATGGGATGTAGAGGCCAACATAAAAATATCCATACCATTGCCACTCATTACATCCAGTAAATCGGGGTCGTAAGTTTGGATTTCATGCACCAATTTTTGAGCATATTCCAGACTATAATTGGGTCTTAAAAATTCATCGTAAAGGGTTTGGATTTGGAAGTAATCGCTTCGCTCCAAGGCATATTCCAAAAAACGATCTTTTAATTCAGCCTTAAAAAATTCACTCATTTTTCAGAATGGGTGGTTAGTGGGTTGGTTTTTGGTTGTTTAGGCTAAATATGAAGAATTGGGATGGTAAGGGATGCTAGTTCAAGGTAAAGAATTCATGAGCTTTAGTTTTGAAATATTGTTATGTCGGTTTGAGGTGGAGAACTTTTGCTGGAATTGGCAAGTTAAACAATCTCGGCACTTAAGCCCGCCTGCAACAGCTTACTGCATTTAGGCTTTAGGGCAGCATACTCTCCCGTTTTTACGGTGCACTTCCCTTTGTAATGCACAATCAAAGAGCACTGTTCGGCTTGTTCTGGCGTATGCTCACAAACATTGATCAGTGTTTGAATAACGTGATCAAAGGTATTGACATCGTCATTAAAAAGAACTATCTCGTGCTCATTTATGGTCTCTTCGTCCAGAAGGACACCTTCCAACTCTTTTTCTTTAGTTCCCATAATCTCTTGGAGTTTACGTATTTCTAATTTACATATTTTGCTGCAACCCAGTTATTCTTCTCAATATTTTTTTCAAATTCCAAACCGTAGGCGTCACATTTTGAAGAAATTGCATCTAAATCCTCCAAATAGAAGCCACTTAAAAATAAGAAACCTCCCTTTTTTAAGCAAGTTGTGTATATAGGAATATCTTCCAATAAAATATTCCGGTTGATGTTGGCCAGAACAACATCATATTTTTTTCCATCCAGCAAACTACTGTCGCCCTGAAAAACTTTTATATCTGCACAGTCATTGCGCTCCACATTTTCCTGGGTATTCAAATAACACCACTCATCAATATCAATGGCCTCCACTTCGGAAGCTCCTTTCTTTTTGGCCAAAATGGCAAGAACACCTGTTCCGCAACCCATATCCAAGACCGATTTTCCTGAAAAATCCGTATCCAGAATATGTTGCAACATCATGTGCGTGGTTTCGTGGTGACCGGTGCCGAAACTCATTTTCGGCTCTATGACAATATCATAATCAACCTCAACGGCCTCGTGGAAAGGTGCACGAACCATACATTTTTCCCCTACTTTAATGGGATGAAAGTTCTTTTCCCATTCTGCGTTCCAATTCTGCTGTTCAATTTCTTTACTGGTCCAGCTTATCTCAAAATTTGGATTTTGGCATACGAACAGATCCTCCAATACCCCATCACGCCATTCGCATTTTAGGATGTAGGCCAAAAGTCCTGTTTCATTTTCCACAAAACTTTCGAAACCCAATTCCCCCAACTCCGCAATCAAAATATCTGTCGCGGGTTGGAGCGGGTCAATCTTAAAATCGTATTCGAGGTATGTCAAGGACATGGTTTAAATCGCCTTGATGATATCCGTAAAATCGCTAGCCACCAAAGAAGCGCCACCGATCAAACCACCGTCCACATCCGGCTTTGAAAATATCTCGGCCGCATTGGCAGGCTTTACACTTCCTCCGTACAAAATGGAAACATCTTCGGCAATGGAAGCATTGAATCCTTCTGCAATTGTCTTTCTGATGAACGCGTGCATTTCCTGAGCCTGCTCCGGACTTGCAGTTTCACCTGTACCAATGGCCCAAACCGGTTCATAGGCAAGTACTATTTTACTCCAAGCGCTGGGATCCAAATCAAAAAGGGCGTTTTTCAATTGGCTTTCCACAACAGCAAAGTGCTTATCTGATTTTCTATCTTCCAGCTCTTCTCCAAAACAGAAAATAACCTTCAAATCCTTCTCAATGGCTGTTTTTACCTTTTTGGCCAAAAGAGCATCGTCCTCACCAAAGTAAGCACGTCTTTCGGAGTGGCCCAAGATTACGACATCCACACCTAAACTAAGTAGCATATCCGCTGAAATTTCTCCTGTATAGGCGCCACTTTCGGCAAAATGCATGTTCTGCGCAGCAACTTGCATTTTGGAATCCTGAAGTGCTTGTTGTGCAGCTTGGAGGTTTACAAAGGTCGGTGCTACGATTACATCGGCATCGGTATCGGGTAGTTTGGCGGAAAGCTCGGCCAACAATTCCTCCGTTTCTTGAAGGTTTTTATTCATTTTCCAGTTTCCTGCCACAATCTTTGTTCTCATGTTATTTGTTATTATGTTATACTGTTTGGTGTTTCGATTCCTTTATGATCAGAAAGTAAGTTCATCAAAATCGTTGTAGTGTACTTTTTGCTGAATGGTTCCCTTGCTGAGCACCAAAATAGCTGGATTGGAACGCACAATGGTCTTCAATGTGGTCTCATCGGTAAAATAAAACTCAAAGTCCAGTCCGTAGGTATCTATCAACTTATTGGCCATATCGCTGCTCGAAGCGGACATCCCAATGACTTTGTATCCTTTTTGTTTTGCTCTATCGACTGTTTTCTTGAGCTCAGGATAAATTTCATTTTGTGCGGCCTCAATTTCTTCATTGGTTGCACCTGTGGTCAAACCACCTGTTTTTCTTAAATCATAGGCTATCACCATCACCAATTTATCTTCTTCCAAAAGTTCCGCTGCATAATCCTGACCTTCTTGTTCTATGGTAAAATCGTGGATGGGTGGTTCGTACCCTGCTTGGATTTCGGTAGTTTCCACATCAATAAATTCGCCATCCACCGTTGGGTAATCTCCCTCAGTAATATAAATTTGCTCTTCTCCGTTTACCATAAAACGCCATGCATACTCGTAAATAGGTTGTGGAGCATTATCGGGGACGGACATTCCTTCTTGGATATTTGCCCCAATTTTATAAGGCCTAAAATCTACCGTAGGTAAATGGGCCAAAACATGGTTGGCGAACAAAATACAGGCCAACAATGCCACTCCCCCAACAATCCAATTGGTTTTGGGACTGAACAAGGGTTTGATATATTTTCTGCCGAAAAACAGTATCAGAATAAATATCAGCAGAACCACATCCTTGGTGAAGGATTCCCACGGGGTTAGTTTGATGGCGTCCCCAAAACATCCACAATCGGTTACTTTATTGAAATAGGCCGAGTAAAAGGTAAGAAAGGTGAAGAAGACAATCATGAGTAAAAGACTCCAAACCGTGAATTTGGGTTTAAACCCGATTAGGAGCAAAACTCCAAGAATCACCTCAACAATCACTACAAAAATGGAGATTCCCAATGCCAAGGGGGTTAAAAAAGGTAAGTCCAACACACCTGGGCTAAAGTATTCTTCCAGTTTAAAGGAAAACCCCATGGGGTCGTTCAACTTTATAAGCCCGCTGATAATGAACAGCACCCCCACTATAATTCTTGATATCCAAACTAAATATTTCATATACTATCAAAATAATTTTTTCACGAAACAAAAAACGCCGACCTGACGCGGATCCCACCAATTTTCAACAAAGTATAGGAAGCCATAGACACAATATGTGATTGATGATAAACCCAACTATCTTCTTTTGTCTTTGTTCTTGTCTCTTTTCCCCTATATCCACATTGCTCTGTCATGCGCTGTTATTTGGATTTTGGTGCTTGGATTTTGGAATTTTCGCTCAAGTGTATGAGCGCAAAAACTGCATAATTAACCATATCCTGATAGTTGGCATCCACACCTTCACTCACCAAGGTAGCCCCTTGATTGTCCTCAATCTGTTTTACGCGCAACAACTTTTGCAAAATTAAATCCGTAAGTGAGCTTACCCGCATATCCCTCCAAGCTTCACCATAGTCGTGATTTTTGTCTTCCATCAATTTTTTGGTGATGGTGACTTCCTCATCATAAAGTGCAATGGCTTCATCAGCCGTTAGGTCCGGTTGTTCCACCACACCTTTTTTAATTTGAATAAGCGCCATAATGGAATAATTGATAATTCCGATAAACTCCGAACGCTCATCCTCATCCACTTTACGCACCTTGTTCTGTTGAAGGCTTCGAATGCGCTGGGCCTTTATAAAAATCTGATCTGTTAATGACGGTAACCGTAGGATTCGCCAAGCTGTGCCGTAATCCTTGGCCTTTTTCAAAAACAATTCCCGGCAGGTTTGTATCACCTCATCGTATTGTTGGGAAGTATGCTGCATGTATTGTTGCTAATTTGCGTAAATTTCGTCCAACTTGCTTGTGCCCAAAAGCACTTTGCCAAAGATAATGAAACCCAACAAAGCAGATATTTTTTATGACCATAAACTGCAAAGGTGAACTTGTAGACCTAAAAAGGCCCAAAGTAATGGGCATCCTCAACCTTACACCAGATTCTTTTTTTGATGGTGGAAATTACAAGAATGAAGGTTCCATACTCACCCAAGTTGAATATATGCTCGACCATGGTGCCACTTTTATTGATATGGGCGCCTACAGTTCGCGACCTGGTGCCGAACATGTTCCAGAGGATGAGGAATTGCGCAGAATGGTTCCCGTTATCGACCTTATCCTAAAAAGGTTTCCCGATACTTTGATTTCTGTGGATACCTTCAGAAGCAAGGTGGCTGCAGAAAGTATTGAGCATGGTGCGGCCATTATTAACGACATTGCTGCCGGAAATTTGGATGATGAAATGTTTGGAACCATCGCAAAGTACCAAGTTCCGTATATTATGATGCACATGAAAGGCACCCCGCAATCCATGCAAAAAGAAGCTACCTACCATAACTTGATCAACGACCTCAGGATTTATTTTTCAGAAAAAGTCCAGAAGGCCACATCCCAAAAAATAAATGATCTTATTATAGACCCAGGCTTTGGCTTTGCCAAGACAACGGAACAAAATTATACGCTTTTAAACCATTTGGATATGTTCCAAACCTTTGGTTTGCCTATTTTGATTGGGTTGAGCAGAAAATCCATGATCTACAAAGTGTTGGAATCATCCCCACAAGAGGCATTGAACGGCACCACGGCCCTGCACACCATTGCCCTTTTAAGGGGTGCAAACATTATTCGGGCCCACGATGTAAAAGAAGCTACGGAATGTGTTAAACTTGTGGAAGCCTTAAAAGAGAACGCACTCTGATTTGAGGTTCTCCTATTTTTGCTAATTTTACAAAAACACTGCGGTTGGATTTTTTAAATTTTCTCGAGTTCAAGATTACGGATATTATCGACATAGTCCTCGTGGCCGCACTCCTGTATTACATTTACAAATTGGTCAAGGGTACGGTCGCCATCAATATTTTTATTGGGATAGTGATTGTTTGGGCGCTGTGGAAACTAACCGAATTGCTGCAAATGAGAATGATCAGTAGCATGGTCGGCGGCTTTATGAACATTGGCTTGATTGCCTTGATCATTGTGTTTCAGCAAGAGATTCGAAAGTTTTTGCTGATGATCGGCTCCACCAACTTCGCCTCCAAACGCAATATTTTTAAACATTTTAAATTCCTAAAGCAAGAGGCCATTGCCACCAATACCGATGTGGATGCCATAATTGGTGCCTGCGAACGCATGGGCAGCTCCAAAACGGGGGCACTGATCGTAATTGAACGCAACAATTCCATGGATTTTGTTAAATCTACGGGGGATGCCATGAACATAAAGGTGACCCAACCTATATTGGAAAGCATTTTCTTTAAAAACAGCCCGTTGCACGATGGGGCCATTGTGATCCAAGATAACTTTATTACCGCTACAAGAGTGATTCTACCGGTTTCCAACGACCGAAACATTCCCCTCCGTTTCGGATTGCGACATAGGGCTGCCGTGGGAATCACGGAAAAAACCGATGCACTGTGCTTGGTAGTGAGCGAGGAAACAGGTTCCATATCCTACATTAAAAATGGGGAGTTTGTTCCATTTAAAGGAAGAGAGGAATTGATACATCGTATTAAAAAGGATTTGGAGCAATAAAATCC
Source organism: Flagellimonas halotolerans (assembly GCF_035818535.1). Lineage (NCBI taxonomy): Bacteria > Pseudomonadati > Bacteroidota > Flavobacteriia > Flavobacteriales > Flavobacteriaceae > Flagellimonas > Flagellimonas halotolerans. The sequence goes on from NZ_JAYKYV010000004.1 coordinate 176,670, forward strand.
AGATTAAGCCACCTCCTCGGCCAAAAATTGTGCAGTGTACAAATCGTTGTAGTAACCGCCTTTTTCAAGAAGTTCTTTGTGGGTGCCGATTTCGACAATCTCCCCCGCATCCATCACTATGATCTTATTCGCTTTTTTGATGGTCGCCAAACGGTGTGCAATGATAATGGAAGTCCTTCCCTCGGTAATCTTATCCGTAGCGCGTTGTATTAATTGCTCGGAATAGGTATCTACGGAAGATGTGGCCTCGTCCAAAATCAAAATACTTGGGTTGCTCACATAAGCGCGCAAAAAGGCAATAAGCTGACGTTGACCACTGGAGAGCATGGTGCCGCGTTCCTTTACATTATATTGGTAACCTCCCGGCAAACTTGAAATAAACTCGTGTACGCCAATTTGCTTGGCCGCGGCTTCAATCTGTTCCGTGGTAATGGACTCATCGCGAAGCGAAATGTTGTTTGCAATGGTATCGGCAAACAGAAAAACATCTTGCAGTACAATCGCAATGTGGGAACGTAGTGATTTTAAGGTGTAGTCGTCCAAACACACATCATCCACCAAAATTTTTCCGGAACTGATTTCATAGAATCGATTGAGCAGATTGATGATGGTAGATTTACCCGCACCCGTTGCACCAACTATGGCCACCGTTTCCCCTGCTTTCACTTTAAAGGAAATTCCGTGAAGTACTTCTTCATCGGGCACATAACCAAAACGGACATCTTTAAATTCAATATCGCCTTTTACATCTTCTTTCTCAACGGTTCCCTTATCATCAATATGGCTGTCGGTATCCAAAATCTTGAACACACGGTTGGCAGCTACCATCCCCATTTGCAGGGTGTTGAACTTATCCGCAATCTGACGAAGTGGTCGGAACAACAGATCCATCAAGAAAAAGAAAGCGACAATGGCCCCTTTGTTGTCCATCCCCACATTTTCTATATTCTGAATCACACCGAAATACACCACCAATCCAATACCAATGGAGTTGGAAATTTCCGCTATCGGAAAAAATATGGAGTTGTACCATACCGTTTTCAACCAAGCGTTTTGATGCTTTTCGTTGATGGCCCGGAACTTTTCCTTTTCAATTTCCTCACGGTTGAAGAGTTGCACGATTTTCATTCCTGCGATGCGCTCTTGCACAAAGGAATTAAGGTTGGACACTTGGGCGCGCACTTCCACAAAAGCTACCTTCATGGCTTGTTGAAAGAGACGGGTGGCAATCAAAATAATGGGCATAATTGCAAAAACAATCAAGGCCAGTTTCCAATTAATGACCACCATAATGATGGCTGCCGACAACATTTTAAGGGCATCGGCCACAATCATAAAAAATCCCTGACTGAATATTTCCCCTATTCGCTGCATATCCGCCACCGCCCTTGTGACCAAAACGCCGATGGAAGAATTGTCGAAATAGGTCATTTTAAAGCTGGTCATCTTCTCAAAAAGATTGATTCGGATATCGCGTATTACAGACTCTCCGAGTAAGTTCGCGTAATAGTTGAACAACAATTGTGTGGTTACCTGACCCAACAAAAAGGCCAACATGTACAAGACGTTCTGAAGCAGCTGACCCGAGTCCTTATTTTCCAAAGATTGATTTATGATGGTTTTGACCAACAACGGAACCCCAATAGCGAAAGCTGCGGACAGGATGGCCACAATGGCCACCAACCAAAAAATGCCCCTGTAGGGTCTGGTCCGTGAAAAAACCCGTTTGAACAATCGAAAATCAAACGCTTTTCCTACATCATCCTTTTTGCTCATCAAAAATTTCTTTTGGATATAAAACCTTGGTCAAATATAATCCTTTTGCCGGGACAGAGACGCCTGCCTCTCCCCTATCTTTACTTGCAACAATTTGATGGATCTCTTCAGGGGACATTTTCCCCATGCCCACATCAAGCAAAGTGCCTACAACGGCACGTACCATATTCCGTAAAAAACGGTCGGCCGTAATGGTGAACACCCACTTATCATCATCAATTTTCCAGTGAGCTTCGCGAACATCGCAATTGAACGTTTTTACATCGGTATTGGATTTGGAAAAACATTCAAAGTCGGTGTATTCCAACAATATTTTAGCTGCCTTGTTCATGGCTTCTATATCCAACGAATGTTTTACAAAATGGGCATGATCGAAAAGAAATGGATCTTTTTCTTTCACCAACCAATATTCGTAGGTACGTTGCACGGCATCAAACCGGGCATGGGCTTCAATAGCAACTTGATGGATTCTTTGCACCGCGATATCATCTGGTAAAAAAGCATTCAACCGATATATTAAGTCATCTGTATCGGAGATGGGCTCAAAGTCAAAATGGCCAAACATCTGCCTTGCATGTACACCGGCATCGGTTCTACCGGCTCCCACCACTTCCACCTTTTTACGTAAAAGTGTGGACAGTGCCTTTTCCAAAACCTCCTGCACGGTTATGGCGTTCGGTTGATTCTGCCATCCGTGGTATGCCTTACCGAAATAAGAAAATTGGATAAAATATCTCAATGTGATCCCTTACTTTTAAGCCCATAAAGATAATTCAATCCTTTCCAACACAAATTCAACCTTAAGGTTTTAGCATATTTTTAGCGAAATGACGAAAATTTTATTGCTTTCCGACACCCATGGCCACATGGACAACACCATTTTAAAATATGCCGCACAGGCCGATGAAATATGGCATGCTGGCGATATTGGAAGCATATCCGTAACCGACCAACTAGAAGCTCTTAAACCTGTTCGAGGGGTACATGGGAACATTGATGACCATGTGATCCAAAAAGAGTTTCCAGAAAACAACCGGTTTATGTGCGAGGGAGTAGATGTGTGGATTACCCACATTGGGGGTTATCCCGATCGATACGATGTTCGGGTACGGGAAGAAATTAGAAATAATCCACCCAAACTTTTTATTTGTGGCCACTCCCATATTTTAAAAGTGATGAACGACAAAAAACTGGGGCTTTTGCACATGAACCCGGGTGCGTGCGGCAACTATGGATTCCACCAAGTGCGGACGATGTTGCGCTTTGTAATCGATGGGGATAAAATATCGGACTTGGAAGTGGTGGAACTTGGAAAACGATAGCCCAAAACATAAAAACCCCGGCCTAAGCCAGGGTTTTTTCGCACTAATACTACTAAGATGTTAGGTTCAACGTAAGCGATCAACAGATTTTACAAGATCTTCATCCTTTTTGATAGCTCTGTTGGCCAGAACCAGAAAAACGATAGAAAATACAGGAATCAGCATCCCAATACCCTTCTCAGAAACTACAGTTTCTCCGGATAAGCTTAGCGATCGATAAACGAAAAATCCTAGTAAAAAAAGGTTCAATATCATATTCAATCTGTTTACCACAAATTGATTTTGTCTTTTCTTGTACATTACAATCGAAACTACGGCCAAGACGGTTACCACATAAAAAACCAAGCTTACAATAACTTGATCTTGGGCAAATACTTCCCTTCCGCCTACTTCCACCCATAAATTCAGAAAAAACGGAAGTATGCCCGATATAAGCCCTACTATCAGTAAAAATAACGTTTGTATCCGCTGAATCATTGTGCAAATTGATTTCGAATGCCAAAAATAGGCGTCTTTTTGATAAATAAGGCCTTATTCTTGAAAAATTATTTGTAATATTGTCACGTTATTATAAAGCACCTACCTCGGAATTCTTACTCCAGTAGTATCCAAAGATAACTTTACTTCAAATTTTAGAATAACACAAGTTTAACTTATTCCATTACTTAATGTTCGAGATTTCAGATCTAAAAGCTAAAAAGCTTCCTGAGTTGCAAGAAATTGCAAAGGGTCTTAATGTTCCCAAATTCAAATCATTGAAAAAATTGGATCTAGTATATCAAATACTGGACGTCCAAGCATCCAACCCTAAAGCTGTTGCAGAAACTGTTACAGCAAGCGCAGACGAAAAGCCAGTGCCAAAACCTAAAAAGCCCAGAGCTCCTCGCCCTAAAGCTTCGGAGACGAAAAGCACGGAAGGTGACGCTCCAAAAAAAGCACCTCAAAAAAGAGAGCCCAGGAGCAAAAAAGAGGACTCCAAACCTCAAGGAAAACCTCAGAAAAAGGACAACAAGCCACAGGACAACAAGTCTCAAGACAATAAAGCCCACGGCAGCAGCAACTCCCAAAAGAACCAAAACAACAGGAGAAACAACCAACATAACAAACCACACCACGATAAAAAGAACAGCAATTTTGACAAGGATTTAAAGAACAGGTACAAAGAGCCTGAATTTGAGTTTGATAGCATTATTGAGAGCGAAGGTGTGCTGGACATTATGCAGGATGGTTACGGATTCCTACGGTCCTCCGATTACAATTACCTGTCTTCTCCCGACGATATTTATGTTTCCCAATCACAGATAAGATTGTTCGGACTTAAGTCCGGGGATACAATTTTAGGAAACATTAGACCTCCAAAAGAGGGTGAAAAATATTTCCCGCTGATCAAAGTGAACAAAATCAACGGATTGGACCCACAAGTGGTTCGTGACAGAGTGGCTTTTGAGCACCTTACCCCATTGTTCCCTAAGGAAAAGTTCAAGTTGGCGGAAAAACAAAGCACTATTTCCACAAGAATTATGGACCTGTTCTCCCCTATCGGGAAAGGACAAAGGGGAATGATCGTTTCCCAGCCCAAAACGGGTAAAACCATGTTACTTAAGGATATTGCCAACGCCATTGCAGCTAACCACCCCGAGGTATATCAAATCATTCTATTGATCGATGAGCGCCCCGAGGAGGTTACCGACATGCAACGCAACGTACGTGGTGAAGTAGTTGCCTCTACCTTTGACAAGGAAGCCACCGAGCACGTAAGAGTAGCCAACATTGTATTGGAAAAAGCAAAACGATTGGTGGAATGTGGTCATGACGTAGTGATCCTTTTGGACTCCATTACGCGTTTGGCCCGAGCCTATAACACCGTACAACCAGCATCTGGTAAAGTATTGAGTGGTGGTGTGGACGCAAACGCACTACATAAACCAAAACGTTTCTTTGGTGCGGCCCGTAACATTGAAAATGGTGGGTCATTATCCATTATTGCAACGGCCTTGACCGAAACCGGTTCCAAAATGGACGAAGTTATCTTTGAGGAATTCAAGGGTACAGGTAACATGGAGCTTCAGTTGGACAGAAGAATCTCCAACAGAAGAATCTTCCCTGCCATCGACCTTATTTCTTCCTCAACACGAAGAGATGATCTGTTGTTGGATGAAAACACCATTCAACGTATGTGGATCATGCGCAAATATCTTGCAGACATGAACCCTATTGAAGCAATGGAGTTTATGGAGCAACGTATAAAGCAAACCAAGAACAACGAGGAGTTTTTACTCACCATGAACGAGTAAAACCACACAACACTCCATATCATAATGTTACAGGCCCTTCAAGTTTTTTGAAGGGCTTTTTGTTGAGCCAATTTATAGAAAAGGCATATCTTTAGTCCGGTTTCCTCAAAAACTGAACATTAAATACTTAACTATGAAAAACAACCAAAAGGCCGTAATTGCATTTTTTGGGGCCACATTACTTTTATTTGGAGCTTGCCAACAAGGGCCCAAGAAAGATGAACCAACCGAACCAGAAGAAGTTTTACCGCCCGAAGGCATTATTTCTTTAGAGGAATCCAAATCACTCTACGATAATTACACCAAGAACAGGGTAGGTGTAATCGAGGAATATGAAATGGAGCGATATCCTGACAGAAAGCATATTCCCGCTCGCTTTACATCCTTTAGCTATGCAGACATAAAAGACTATATGGCCTACGTAGAACAAGAGGCCAAAGAAGCTGGCGTTGAAGTTGCATCACTACGTCTATATTTTGCCAATTATCCGGATAAAGAAAGGTTTCCCGACGGAAAAAAAGTTGTACATCCAAGGCAGAATTCTATTTTTTTAGTCCCCACAACAATTATTGATGGCAAAGAACTCGGATTCTATATTGGTGCAGACGGAAAGGCAAAACCAATAAAAGGTGTTGTGGGCAACTCGGAAACAGGTGAAAAAGATGGACCAAACACATCCCAAGCGGGTTTTGCCCCATCACTCTTTCAGGATGACATTAAGAGTTTGAACCTCAATCATGGAACTTCTGGCCCTCCACCGTACACAGATTTCTAATATTAGGCTCTATGCCAGAAGATTTTATCAGAATTTTTAAGGATCATTTTTATATACCAATATATTTTTTGACTTGGTTAATATCGGTGATTAGGTATAAAAGGTTTTATGACACACCTTTAAAATACTTACCCATGCTAATCATCTATACTTTTTTTACTGAGTTATTGGGTTATTTTATTAAATATAGTAATGAGTTCCTATTTTTTTCTGATTCAAGATATGCATGGCACAATGTTATTATTTTTAATATTTATCAAATAATTTTCTTTCTCTTTTTCTTCGAGGTATATCGAAAAGTGGCCCGGAATAAATCAATCAAAAAACAGATTCGCTACTTAAGTATTCTTTGCGTGCTATCCTATATTGCCAATGCAATAATCTACAACCCCCTGCACAATCAAATGACCTATGGCCATATCATAGGCTCTCTCATGATGGTCTATGTCATTATTCAATATTTCAAGGAAAAAATACAAGAAGAAAAGACGCAACCATTAAAATTCAATCTAATGTTTTGGATCAGCTCGGGTTTGATGGTTTTTTACACATTGTTTCCCATAATTTCTGTAATCTACCTGTTAGATTTTAATATAGGCGTCCAAATTTATTTTAGACCATTATTGTTAACATCCATAACCTTAATGTATGGACTTATCATTTTGGGCCTGCTCATAGGAAAAAGAAAAGCATTTAGGTAAAAAAGCCTTCCAAGTAAAAATAAAAGCCTCCAACCTCGGAGGCTTTTATTTCTTACCTTGATTTACCTTTAAAAGCTTTGAGAACCGGACAGCGACCAATAATGGAAGGATTTTACAACTTTATTACCGAACAATACATTCTTCCCTTCTATCTTATCGTCTGGATTGTGTCCGTGGCCTGTTACCGATCGTATTTTGACACCCCACTAAAGTACTATCCCATTTATTTGATGTACACTTTCCTTACGGAGCTATTGGGGTATTTCATTAAACACTATAACGAATTCCAAGTAGTGAATGTTGAAAAGTATAGTTGGTACAACGTCATTATATTCAACATCTATTCCGTGATTTCATTTTTGTTTTTCTACTATATCTACTGGAAAATGGTTCAAAACAAAAAACACAAAAAGTGGATACAAATTGGGGTCTTGACAAGTATTTCCGGTTATGTAATAAGTCTATTTTTTCAAAATCCTTTGTACAGCAACCTTTACTATGCCGACATGATCGCTTCCTTTATTTTACTTTTTAGTATATGGCTTTATTTAAAAGAAAAAAAGAACGAACCTACACCCTACCCCAAGAAATACAACCTCATGTATTGGATGAGTTTGGGATTGATAATCTTTCATTCCGTTTTTCCATTTTTGTTTTGGGTTGGATATGAAGCCCCAAAAATTTGGGTAGATTATCACTTTCGGAGCATATTAAGAATATTGATCCTTATCATGTACGGCACTTTTCTGTTGGGCGTACTTATTCATAAAAGAAAGGCTTTCAGATAAGATTGTTAAAAACAAAAACGCCCCCAATTTGGAGGCGTTCAGAATATTGTGGTCAAACTAAAATTACATTGCTGCAACTAGAGTCATCAATTTACTCTTTAGGTTTGCGGCCTTGTTGTTATGAATGATATTTTTCTTGGCCAATTTATCAATCATACCAACTACGGTAGGCAACAAAGCCTCAGCAGCTTTTTTATCTTCCTCGTTACGCAATTTTTTGATGGCGTTACGCACAGTTTTGTGCTGGTACCTGTTACGCAAACGTACTGCTTCGTTTCTTCTGATTCTCTTTAATGCTGACTTATGGTTTGCCATTGCTTAAATTTAATTCTTTCTAAATCCTTTTGTTGTAGCCCGTAGGGGAATCGAACCCCTGTTACCAGGATGAAAACCTGGCGTCCTAACCCCTAGACGAACGGGCCATTATTTCAATTTCAAAATTTTAAGCTACAAAGTTAAAAAAATAAGCAGCTTTTTAGCCTAAAACTTTTCTTCGTAGCCCGTAGGGGAATCGAACCCCTGTTACCAGGATGAAAACCTGGCGTCCTAACCCCTAGACGAACGGGCCATTTGGTTGCGTAATTGCGGATGCAAAAATACAACTATTTTTAAGTCTTGCAACAGTAATTATTATTTTTTGCAACCTACCTAATAGGCCTTTGCAAACAACACCCGCTGAACAGATGGTTTTCCTGTTACAATACACTTTCCTTCCTCCTTTTCTGCATGCAGTGGAATACAGCGAATAGTGGCTTTGGTCTCCTCTTTTATTCTATCCTCTGTCTCCGTTGTTCCATCCCAATGAGCCGAAACAAAGCCACCCTTGTCCTCAATAATTTTTTTGAACTCATCATAGGAATCCACCTTGGTGATATGGTTTTTTCTATAATCCAACGCCTTGTTAAAGATGTTATCTTGGATTTCATCCATCAGGGAAACCACCTTGTCCACAACTTCATCGGCCTTTACAATTTCCTTGGACAGGGTATCCCTGCGAGCCACTTCAAAAGTTCCATTGGCCAAATCGCGCTGACCTACTGCCAAACGCACAGGAACACCTTTTAATTCATATTCATTGAACTTAAATCCGGGCTTGTGTGTATCTCGGGTATCATACTTAACTGTTATGCCCCTATCACGCAATTCTTTTACCAATGGCTCCACTTTCTCCGAAATAGCGTCCAATTGATCCAATCCTTTATATATAGGGACAATTACAACTTGAATTGGCGCCAACTGTGGCGGCAATACCAGACCATTGTCATCGCTGTGGGTCATTACCAAAGCTCCCATCAATCTTGTGGAAACACCCCACGACGTGGCCCAAACATACTCTTGCCCACCTTCTTTGTTGGCAAACTTCACATCAAAAGCTTTTGCAAAATTCTGACCCAAAAAGTGAGAGGTACCGGCTTGCAGGGCCTTTCCGTCCTGCATCAATGCTTCTATACAATAGGTTTCTTCCGCACCCGCAAAACGTTCGCTCTCTGTTTTGGTCCCCTTTATCACGGGAACCCCCATATATTTTTCAGCGAATTCGGCATATATATCCATCATAAGCTCCGCTTCTTCCAAAGCTTCTTCACGAGTGGCATGTGCGGTATGCCCTTCTTGCCATAAAAACTCAGCAGTCCTCAAAAAAAGCCTTGTCCTCATTTCCCAACGTACCACATTGGCCCATTGGTTGATCTTCAAGGGAAGGTCTCGGTAAGATTGAATCCACCTTCTGTATGTATCCCAAATAATGGTTTCGGACGTGGGGCGAACAATCAGCTCTTCTTCCAATCTTGCATCTTCATCCACCACAATGCCACTTCCATCCTCGGCATTCTTCAATCGGTAATGGGTAACAACAGCACATTCCTTGGCAAAACCCTCTACATGACTGGCCTCCTTACTCAAGTACGATTTTGGTATGAACAACGGAAAATAGGCATTCTCATGACCTGTCTCCTTGAACATCTTGTCCAACTGCCCCTGCATTTTTTCCCATATGGCATATCCATAGGGTTTTATCACCATACATCCTCTAACTCCCGAGTTTTCAGCCAAATCTGACTTTACGACCAGTTCATTATACCATTTGGAATAATCTTCCGCTCTACTCGTTAACTTTTTACCCATCTATTGTAGTTTGGCACAAAACTTGCGACTTTATTAATAAAATGATTGGGTAAAACTAATTATTTTTAGTATGTTCAACAATAAAAATTGCGCCATGTTAAAGACTTTACTCCATAAAAAATTACGAATCCCGTCCATTTTGATGGTCAGTGCCATCTTTATGGCATCTTGTGGTTCTTATCAGCAAGCTTCTTATTATGATGATGGCATCTATTCCACCAACAACCGTGTTGTCGGGGTTGAAAAGAAAAATGCCGAAGCAGTAAGAATTGAAGAACAGGAGAACAACATTTACGGCGATTATTTTGGCGACAAAGCAAACGAATACGGTGAAATTTTGGACAGTGAAGTTTTCACCGATATAGACAGTTATTCGAGTCAGGCCCAAAACGACACCATTCCTTACGGAGAACAAACCGATTACATTGCCTATAACAACAACTATAACGGAAACCCTGGTTGGGGTGACAATCCCACAAGTCTTTCCATCAACGTTTACGACAACAGTTGGGGCTGGGGCGGCTATTATGGTTGGAACGACCCATGGCTATGGAACGGATGGGGATGGAATGCCGGCTGGGGCTTGGGAGGCCTTGGCTGGGGATGGAACAACCCATGGAGATATAACCGTTGGGGCTGGGCCGGATATTACGGCTGGGGATACCCTTACAACGGATGGGGCTGGGCTGGTGCTGGCTTCGGATGGGGTGGATACTATGGCTGGGGTGGCTATTATGGTGGTTATTGGAACCGCCCATACTACAACGGAGGATACTATGGCAGAAACTACGCCTACATGTCAGGACGGAGAGGCTATGCTTCCCGTATTCCAGGAACTACACTAACATCTAGATCAAGCGGATATTCCTCTAGGTTCAGAAACAACAGTGGACGTTCCAATGGAACAGTTTCCAGAAACAACGGCTTGGCCAACAGAAGAAGTTCCAATGGCTACAGTAACAGGTCCAACGTTAGAAGGTCGGTAAGCGCAGACGCCGTTGCCAGAAATAGAAACTACAGAACAAGTAGAAGCACAAGAACTTCCCCAAGTTACAATAGAAGTTCAACAAGCTCACGTCGTTCCTATGGGACAACTCCTTCAAGAAGCAGCCGAAGCTACAATAGAAGCAGTTCTCCCTCATCCAGAAGCTATAATTCTGGACGAACCACTAGGAGCTATCAATCCAGAAGCGCTACGCCAAGTAGAAATTACAATCGTTCCTCCAGTGGGTCAAGCTCCAGAAGTTACCGCAGCAGTGGCTCTTCAAGAAGCAGCAGGTCCAGTGGCACCTACCGAAGCTCGGGAAGTAGCTCTAGAAGCTCAGGCGTAAGTAGGTCCTCAGGAGGTGCATCACGTTCTTCCGGAGGTAGAGGTGGTAGAGGTGGCAGACCATAATCCACAAACTATTTTGATTAATCTAAATCATAAGAAATGAAAAGAATCTCAACTTTCATAATGGTATTGGCATGCACTTTTGCAAGTGCACAGACCATTGATGATGTTTTGCGCTACAGCACGGAAAACATTCAAGGAACCGCAAGGTTTCAGGCTATGGGCGGTGCATTTGGAGCCTTGGGCGGTGATTTATCCGCATTAAATGTCAATCCGGCCGGTTCCGCGGTCTTTAATTTTAGCGAGATGGCCTTTACCGGTTCCAACTACCATAGAAACAACGATGCCCTTTATGGCAACACCCTAAGCAACACTACTGCCAACTCTTTGGATTTTAACCAAGTGGGCGGGGTGTTCGTGTTCAATTCATCCACCGATAGCCCTTGGAAAAAAATTGCATTGGCCTTTAATTATGATATGGTACAAAATTTTGACAATGAGTTTATTGCATCCGGAACAACATCCGCGGGTATCGACAACTACTTTCTCAACTTTGCACAAGGTGAACCTTTGGGGCCGCTACGCACACAAGAGGGGGAATTTATTGAAGATGCCTATTTGGATATTGGTGCCAATCTCGGCTACTCGGCCCAACAGGCATTTCTTGGTTTTCAGGCGGGAATTATAGAACCTGTTGAAGATGACGATCAAAACACTTCCTATTTTTCCAATGCGCAATACAGCAATGTCAATCAACGATATTTACAGAATACATCCGGCTACAACAGCAAGTTCACTTTGAATTTTGCCAGCCAATACAAAGAAGATTTGTATTTAGGTGCATCTGTAAATTTCCACAATGTATTGTATGATAGAACCACGTATTTGGACGAGGAAGGATATGATGCGGAATCGGCCATCCAATACACCTCTTTCGACAATTTATTGCATACGGAAGGTTACGGTTTCTCCTTTAGCTTGGGAGCCATTGCCAAAGTAAACCAATCCATTCGGGTGGGCGGTAGTTACCAATCACCAACATGGTACACCTTAACGGATGATACTTCGCAGCGCATCAATTCCAATTTGGCGGTATCGGATATCGACTTTATCAACTTTGGTATTGTAAACCTTTATGATGAATACAGGATAAAAACACCTGAAAAGTTTACCGGTAGCGTGGCATTGGTTTTTGGTCAAGATGGTCTCATTAGTTTGGATTACTCCTATCAAGATATGTCCAAAGCAGAGCTTAGACCCACTTCCGACCCTAGTTTTGCCGCAGAGAACGATTTTATTGCAGGTACTTTGGGTGCGGTCAACTCCTACCGTTTAGGAGGTGAATATAGGATAGACCAAGTTAGCCTTAGGGCAGGTTACCGATTTGAAGAAAGCCCTTATGCCGACAGTGATTTTGTGGGCGACCTAAATGGTTTTTCCGCAGGTATTGGTTACAATTTTGGGGCAAGTCGCTTGGATTTGGCCTACAGTAGAACCGAGCAAGATGTGAATTCCTATTTTTTTGATGGAGGGATTGATAGTGCTGCCCTCATAAGCAGAATAAACACCAATATCTCTCTAGGGTATACTTTAAAATTCTAAAGCACAGAAACAGAAAATATAATGCAAGGGGCTGGAAGAAATTCCGGCTTTTTTTATCGAACCAAAGAAAAGTGCCGTCGAACAGATTTGGCCACTAAAATGCCCTCGTCATCACGCTCATACTCCAAACGGAACCAGTAGTCGGAGGAAGGCATATCCCTGCCATTATAGGTTCCATCCCACCCTACGTTCACATTAATTTGTTTTAAAAGCTTGCCATAGCGATCAAAAATGTAGACCACAGGGTTCGTCAACTCCTCTACCCCGTAAACAGTCCAACTGTCGTGAAATCCATCACTATTGGGCGTAAAGAATTTTGGATAACCCACCACTAAAAATGCTTCGGGCTCGGATGTTCCACAGCCATTCTTATCGTTTATCACCACAGTGCTTAACCCAGGAGGAACATCCCTAAAAATAGGGTCATCCTGAAATTCACCGCCATTAATGGCATATTCATAGTTGCCATCCCCAACAGGAACAATCTCCACATTGTACGGATCGGTCCGGTCACTATTCAAAAAATCGTCGATTACCCTAACTTCATCCAGTTCGGGAATGCCATAAAAGGTAATCAAAACATCATCTGAACTAATCTGACCCTGATTATTTTCAATAGAAACAAAATAGCGCCCAGAATCTGGACTGGACACCGCGTACTCGGTTTCATTGGGACCATTGGCAAGAACTTGATCTATAGTACCATCATCATCCCAATCCACAGTCCAGGTGACATTGGCAATGTTTGGACCTGCGGGTGAATTTAATGCAGACAAGATAATATCCGGATCGCCTTCACAAGCAACAATATCAAACCCTAAAAATTCATCCCTAAGTGTACAATCCAAGGCACTATCTTGATCCTCATCCACTGAAGTTCCGGTAAAGGTCAGCTCAAAAGATTCCGGTTCTTCATCAAAATTTGTGTTGTAGTTATTAATGTAGAGGTAATAGATTTCCCCTTCCCTAACATTCAACCATTCATCATAAGTGTTCTGACTCCCCTTTACAAAGGGTGCTCCTTCCCGCCCATCTGCGGGGTTTATCCCAATTCCGGTAAAGCCGGTATCGTTGTACTCATAGTTGCATCGGATGGGCTGCGCGCTTCCATCGCCGATTATGGTACAAAAATTTTCATTGGAAGTTTCATCAAAAGGGCCGTACAGCGCAAAATCCCACTCTGCGGTAATTGGGCTGCCGGGGTTGACGGGCAATGCTTCAATATCAAAACCAATTTGTCCATCGACGCCTGCTCGAAATACATACCATTCTGTATTGTTCTCAATATTGGCCGAGCTCACACTTCCTTTTTCCAAACAGCCTGTTTGGGTGATTTCCTCTGGGTCAAAATCATCAATATCCCCGCCACCATCAGTAGTTCCCAAAATGGGTGCATCGGCGCAAACGGGTATGGCTGTTCTACAATCTGGTGAGTTTTGGGCGCTAACTACTTGAAATAGAAAGAAACAACAGATAGCACTAAATAGAGCTCTCATAGAATATGGGGCTAGTGGTTACGCTACTTACACCCCATATAACTCTATTAATAATCCTTTTAGTATGTATTTATGCAATAAAATTTGATGCTGATGAATAAAGGGGCAGCTTGTTATCGACGAAGGGAAAAATGGCTTTGTAAATACTTGGCATAGGTTCGGTTGCCATCATCATCCACATAAGATAGCTTAAACCAATAATCGGTAGATGGCAATGGCTTGCCTTGAAAGCTTCCGTCCCAGCCCGTATCGAACTCGGTCATCTGCTTGATGAGCTTACCGTAGCGGTCATAAATCGTAACAATCGGCGAGTTCAAGGTGGAAAGTCCTTCAATTTGCCAAGTTTCGTTCAGCACATCCCCATTGGGCGAAAAAACAGCCAAATATCCTACTACAACAATATCCTCCTCCACCACGTCACACCCATAAGGGTCGCGCATACTCACGGTATGCACACCTGGTAAAACACCTTCAAACACATTGCTGCCCTGGTATTCGCCCCCATCCATACTGAACTCATACGCACCATTGTTTTCCGTATTGATGGTTACTGTATTGTTGGCGCTCATATCGTCAATATCAATACTTGAAATCTGTGGCATGGTTGAAATTTCTACGGACACCGTCCTACTCGCTTCACAAACAATTCCATTGGATTGATTGGTAACCGTTACCTTATACTCTCCAGCTTCCGAGACCATAATGGATGGTGTTTGCTCACCCGTGCCCCATTGATAGCTATAATTGGCATTCGGTTGCGTTTCCCCGATTTCCAAACCTCCAACGGCCTCGCAAATGACCACTTTCTCATCAAAACTCAACACAGGTGCCTCTATGGCATTCAAAGCAAAGCTTTGGGATGCATCATAACAATCCGGGTTCGCCAAGGAGGTGGTCCGGACGTAAATCGTATCAGAAACGCCTGTCAATATATAGTGCTTTTCCAATGGATTTATCGCTGCTTCGGCATCGGCCTGTGAGTTATGGTAGCTGACCACAAAGTCATCTTGATCCATACCGCCCAATGCTTCAGGATTTTTACTGTTCAAATCAAAGGTCATATCCGCTTCGTAACAAAGAGTTTCATCCGAAACTGTTCCTGTAATCGGAACATCGTTAAAACCAACCTGCACATCGCTCACCATGCTTTCTGCGGATGTAGCTACCACAACACGGTACCGACCAGAATGTTGAACAGTATGTGTTGCCCCATTGGCCCCTGCGATTAATTGATAACCACTTCCTGAGTCCATATACCATTCGTAATTCGTGGCCCCGGAGGTAGAGGCATCCAAAACCACATTATCTCCCTGGCAAGCAGCAATGGGCGGTCCCAACAAATTGCTTACAATGGAACAATCCAAGGCAGTATTGGGGTAGTTTGCCCAAATATTTCCCGTGAACTGAATGGAGAATCCAGAATTGATATTGCTAAAATTATTGATGAAAAGATAGTAGTCCTCTCCTGCTTCCACTTGAAGCCAATCCCCATAATGCACCGAATCCTCGTCGCCCGTAGGGTCTTCCCCTACTCCAATAAAACTGGTATTTTCGCTATTATCAAAAAAATTACAACGGATAGGCTCCCCCAAATCACTACAATCGCTAGCACGGTAAAGGGCAAAATCCCAATCTTCGTTAGCACTATGACCAATATTAAATCCCAACTGACCAGATTCAGCGGTTCGAAAACGATACCAAGCCGAATTGGATTCAATTACACCCGTAGTGGTCTGCTCCAGACATCCACTGGAAGCCGCACCATTAAAGTCGTCGGTCCCAAAACCATTTGTTCCACCATTTATGGGCGTATTGCTGCATATAGGAACGGCATCAATACAATCTTGGGCCACCTGCGCTTGCGCAGTTTGCCAAAAAAGCAGCATCAGTAAGGTCTTGGCAAAAGCTTTAATCATAAAAGACTGTAAGTTTGGATATTATAAAAGTACCGTGGTGCCTGCCTTAACAATAATTTATGTTGTCAAAGCCCCGATACCAGATGTTAAATCAATCATTAATGTATATCTTTGCTCTCCTTAAGCAATAGCTATGAAACTAGAGCAGGCATTGGAAGAACAATATGAAGAAAGAGGAAACGACCACGTAGGCTCCTCATCGGACACACCTTTAAGAGACGATGCTTTTGTATTGAGCGATGAAGAAAAAATCGAAAGAATACAAAAAAGCGTAAGGGAAATTATGCTTACCCTGGGCCTCGATTTGGATGACGACAGTTTAAAAGGCACACCTAAACGGGTGGCCAAAATGTACGTACAAGAAATTTTTGGCGGATTGCATCCTGACAGAAAACCAAAATCGTCCACCTTTGACAATAAGTACAAATACGGCGAAATGTTGGTGGAAAAAAACATTGTGGTTTACTCTACCTGCGAGCACCATTTGTTACCCATTGTTGGACGGGCGCACATTGCCTATATTTCCAACGGAACCGTAGTAGGCCTTTCCAAAATGAACCGTATTGTGGATTATTTTGCAAAGCGACCACAGGTACAGGAACGCATGAATATCCAAATTGTAAAGGAACTCCAAAAAGTATTGGGCACCAAGGATGTTGCCTGTGTCATCGATGCCAAGCACCTTTGTGTAAATTCCAGGGGCATACGGGATATTGACAGTAGCACCGTAACCGCTGAATATGGTGGTAAGTTTAAAGACGAGGCCACAAGAAGGGAATTTTTGGACTACATCAATCTGGATACCGAATTTTAAACACCGACCGTTTAAATGCAATTGTACAAAGACCAATCCTTACGAATCCATAATTCACTTACTGGAAAAAAAGATGTATTCAAACCTATAAACGAAGGCCATGTGGGCATGTACGTATGCGGCCCCACCGTTTATAGCAACGTACATTTGGGCAACTGCCGTACATTTATGTCTTTCGACATGATATTTCGCTACTTTAAGCACTTGGGGTACAAAGTACGCTATGTCCGTAACATTACCGATGCAGGACACTTGGAAAACGATGCAGACGAAGGTGAGGACAAAATAGCCAAAAAGGCCAAGTTGGAGCAAATTGAACCCATGGAAGTGGTTCAGCGCTACACCGTGGACTTCCATAATACCCTACAGCAATTCAATCTTTTGCCTCCAAGCATTGAGCCCACGGCCACCGGCCATATCATAGAGCAAATAGAAATCATTAAGGAGATTCTTGAAAAGGGATTCGCCTATGAGGTAAACGGTTCCGTTTATTTTGATGTGGTCAAGTTCAACGAAAACCACGATTACGGTAAGTTGAGCGGTAGGAAGTTGGAAGATATGATTACCAACACCCGCGAACTTACCGCACAAGATGAAAAAAGAAACCCACAGGATTTTGCCCTTTGGAAAAAAGCAGAACCCCAACATATTATGCGCTGGCCTTCCCCGTGGGGAGACGGCTTCCCGGGATGGCATTTGGAATGTACGGCCATGAGCACCAAATATTTGGGTGAAACTTTTGATATTCACGGAGGCGGAATGGACCTTAAATTCCCCCACCACGAGTGTGAAATAGCACAAGCAGAAGCCAGCACAGGAAAATCTCCCGTAAACTACTGGATGCACGCCAATATGCTGACCTTGAACGGTAGAAAAATGTCCAAATCCACGGACAACAACATTTATCCTGCTGAGATTTTTAGTGGTGACAATAACATACTGAGCAAACCCTACTCACCTTCCGTAGTCCGATTTTTTATGATGCAGGCCCACTATACCAGCATCTTGGATCTTAGTGATGAAGCTTTGCAAGCCTCCGAGAAAGGATACAACCGTTTAATGGATGCCCTGGACAGCATTGACAGCCTCAAAACCGGTGACAAGTCCGATTTTGATGTAGCTGTCTGGAAGCAGAAATGCTACGATGCCATGAACGACGACTTCAATACACCCATTTTAATTGCACAATTGTTCGAGGCCGTAAAGCACATCAACCAAATCAAAGAAGACAAGGAAACTATTTCTGCGGAAGACAAGGATATTTTGGACAGCACACTAAAAAGCTTTGTTTACGATGTACTTGGCATTGAAAACCAATCCATGACCAAAGATGATTCCAATACTTTGAGCGGTGTTATGGAATTATTGATCGATATTAGAAATGAGGCGCGTGCCAAAAAGGATTTTGCCACTTCCGACAAAATAAGGGACCAATTGGTTGCCTTGGGCATTCAAATAAAAGATGGCAAGGACGGCACTACGTTTAGCGTAAATTAATACAATCGTTCCCATCAAGAAATTTCTCTTGTGGAGCTTTAACATACTGAAACATGAAAAAAATATTGATAGCACCATTTGTACTATTGGTCAAGTTTTATCAATATTTTATCTCCCCTATGTTTCCATCAAGCTGTCGTTACTCCCCCACCTGCTCACAATATACCTTGGAAGCTTTAAAAAAACACGGCCTCTTCAAAGGCGGATGGCTTTCCATCAAACGTATAGTGAGCTGTAACCCTTGGGGTGGGAGTGGTTATGATCCTGTACCTTGATGAGGTTCAAAAATCAAGTCCAAGCATCAAGTACCAAATTCCAATAACTCAACAACCTGAAAGAGGGACCTTAGGAGTGTTCCTTGAGGTTGGTTTTTATATTCCAAGCCCTAATTTTTCTGTTTTGACACGAATTGACTCAAGTATCAAGTGCAAGTGCAAACCTCCCGCTTCGGACTTCGGGCATCAATCACCAAATTCCAAAAGTCAAATAACCGAATAACCCAGCAACCTGAAACCAAGAACGGTAAATGGCAGTTAAAAAACTTAGCCTTCATACAAAGTACAACATATATGTCATGGAGTAAAAAGGAGGCTTAAAAAGTTAATAGTGACCAAAAATCCCACAAACCAACTGCCCAAACGCCCAAAGTAGTTATATTAGTCCCAAAATTTATTTAAATGTACTTTCTAGGATTTGACTGGAACCCCGAAGGAACCCTTTTTAAACTGGGTTTTTTACAGATAAAATATTACAATCTACTATGGATCGCAGCCTTTATCCTTGGCTGGTTCATTATGAAAAAAATCTTCCTGAACGAAAAGAAATCCATGGAAAAACTGGATTCTCTTTTCATTTATACCGTGGTTTCCATAATGTTGGGAGCACGTTTGGGACATGTGTTTTTTTATGATTGGGACTATTACAAGGACCATTTGGCAGAAATTCTTTTGCCCATTCGCGAAAGTGCGGACAGTTCCCTCTTTGGCATCATCAATGGTTATGAGTTTACCGGATTTACAGGATTGGCCAGTCATGGAGCAACCATAGCTGCCATTATCGGCATTTGGCTGTACACCCGCAAATGGAAGGACATTAAAATGCTTTGGTTGTTGGACAGGTTGGTTGTCCCATCAGCCATTGGAGCCGCTTTTGTAAGATTCGGTAATTTCTTCAATTCCGAGATCAACGGAAAAGTAGTGGACAAATCTTATTTTTTGGCCACAAGGTTTATCCGAGATTCGGATGATATGCCGGCTTATCAAGCTATGGCACTCACCAAGGAACAAAGCCCTAATGCCGCTTACAAAGCCATTCAACATAACCCGGAATTCTCGGAGATTTTACAATCCATACCCTATCGCCATCCTGCCCAATTGTACGAAGCGGTTTGCTACATTTTCGTGTTTATAGCCTTATACCTTTTATATTGGAAGACAGATCGGAAGAATAAACCTGGCTTTCTCTTTGGTTTGTTCATGGTGCTATTGTTTGTAGTTCGATTCTTTGTGGAGTTCTACAAGAAAAGTCAAGGTGGCTTTGAAGATACTTTGGGAATGCTCTCCACAGGACAATGGCTCAGTATTCCAATGATATTTATTGGCATCTATTTTATGCTTAAACCGCCTCCTGTAGAACTTTAATATGATATACAAATTTGAAAAAATAGTCTTTTTTGTTTTAGTCCTTGTTCTGGCATCGTGCAAAACGGAATCCAAACAAGCACTTAAAACAGAATCCATATCCTTTACCAAGGAAGG
Source organism: Flagellimonas halotolerans (assembly GCF_035818535.1). Taxonomy (NCBI): domain Bacteria; kingdom Pseudomonadati; phylum Bacteroidota; class Flavobacteriia; order Flavobacteriales; family Flavobacteriaceae; genus Flagellimonas; species Flagellimonas halotolerans. The sequence continues at coordinate 196,865 of NZ_JAYKYV010000004.1, forward strand.
GGATCTCGCCGTGATAGCTGCGGAAACTGATTCCATAAAGGCAAGTTTTGATATAGAGATTGCAGAAACGGATTATGAGACCAAAACAGGGCTCATGTATAGAAAATCCATGGAAAAGAAGCAAGGAATGCTGTTTATACAGCCTACCGAATCCTTGCAATACTTTTATATGAAGAACACGGAAATCCCTTTGGATATCATCTACATTAGTCAGGCCCAAAAAATAGTCAGCTTTCAAAAAAATGCAAGACCGTTTGATGAAAACACCCTGCCCTCCAATGCACCTGCAAAATATGTACTGGAAATAAATGCGGGGCTTTCAGATCAACTAGGGTTGCAAGTGGGTGACAGTATTAGCTTTTCACGTAATTAAATGCCCAAATATTTACTAGAAAACCAAGCTTCGGAGCGATTGATCTTTCGAAAATTGAAAGCATCGGATTTTGATGATTGGCTGCCCTTTTATCACAATCCAAAATCTACGCAATTTTGGGAAGGGCTCCCCACAGACCCCGTTAAAGCTTGTCGAGAACAGTTCAATCGGGTTTTTGAACGTTATGAGAACGATTTGGGCGGGATGAATGCCCTAATTTCAAAAGAATCGGGAGAATTGGTAGGAATCTGTGGCCTGCTTGTACAAACCGTGGATAATGTACAAGAATTGGAAATCGGTTATTCCATACTACCAAAGCATTGGTTGCGGGGCTACGCTATAGAAGCTGCCCAAAAATGTAAGAAATATGCCTTTGACAATAACTTTTCGGACTCTTTGATCTCCATTGTTCATGTGGACAATGTACCATCCCAAAAAGTTGCCAAGAAAAATGGCATGTGCTTGGACAAAACCAGGACCTACAAGGATAATCCAGTCCATATTTTTAGGGTGAATCGAGGATAATCGTATTTTTGGGACAATACCATTTTACCACATGAAGCTACCCAAAAGCTACGCCGTCCTAACACAAAACAATTCCAATACGCAGCAATTGGTGCATAACCTGCTCCGCAACCAACCTATTGATGGTTTAAAGGAACTACAACCATTGAACGGGCTGCTTTTTTCACGGTCAGAAATCAATCGCTACATGGATGAAGAAGAACGCCATGATATCAAAATTTTGACCCAGAAAAGTGACCAAGCATTAAAAACCATGAGCAGCGGCGAACAAAAAAAGGCCTTGCTCAACCATTTACTGCAACAAGATCCTGATTTTATGGTTTTGGTGAATCCTTTTGATAATTTGGATATGGCCACACAGACCAAGTTGAAAAAACAGCTTTTGGATATTGCTTCCAACAAAATCCTGGTTCAATTGGTGAGTCGATTGGATGATATATTGCCCAACACTTCCAACTTTTTTAAGCTTGATGGAGGTAATCTTCATCAATACGATTCGCCCGAAGCTTTTTGGAACGAAAACAAAAACGAACCCATCAGCTTTAGCGGTGCAATTCCATCACCCTTATCCCCGGTTAAAGTCGAGGGCACGGAATTGGTCAGTTTTAAAAAAGTATCCGTTAGTTTTGATGGGCGCCAAGTACTGGACCAAATCGATTGGACTATCCAAAAAGGCGAGTTTTGGCAATTGATCGGCCCTAATGGCAGCGGAAAATCCACCCTTCTATCCATGATTACAGGTGACAGCCATAAGGGCTACGGCCAAGATTTGACGATTTTCGGGCAAAAAAAAGGGAGTGGCGAAAGTGTTTGGGACCTTAAACAAAAAATCGGCTATTACACCCCTGCCATCACCAATACGTTTGGAGGCTATCACAGTCTGGAAAATATGATCATATCCGGCCTTCACGATTCCATTGGGCTCTACGTGCAACCTACGGATAGCGAAAAACATTTGGCCAACCAATGGTTAAACCTTTTAAACCTAAAGGGCAGAAAAGAAGACCACTTCCGAGATTTGACCACTGGGGAAAAGCGGTTGGTAATGGTCGCAAGAGCCATGGTAAAGCACCCTCCGCTTCTTATTCTGGATGAGCCTACGGCGGGGCTGGACGATGCCAGCGCCAATCTTTTTGTTGCCCTAGTGAATAAAATTGCCAAAGAAAGCGACACGGCCATCGTTTTTGTTTCACACAGAAAAGAACCTCAATTACATCCAGAATATATTTTTGAGCTCCTTCCTTCGGAAAAAGGCTCAACAGGCATCAAAACACCATCTTAAGCTGTTGTGTATTATGAAGCCAACAAAATACACAACGGGACAACCTTAATTTACTTATAAACAACAACTTAGTCAACTCAACCGTTTTTTTGCTATCTTATTGGGAATTCAAACGTTAACTATTCCCTCACATGCAAAAAATCAATGTTAAGCCAGGTGCCAAACTTGCAGATTATAAGGCGTACGGATCCCTTTATTCTTCTGTGCTGGATTTTATGGAACAGGCCAAGGAGCCTATTGAATCCCTTAGGGGACGAACCATTTGGATGATAAATTCCACTGCCATCGGTGGTGGTGTGGCCGAAATGCTACCTAGTCAAATGCGGATACTCCGCGAACTTGGTGTATCTATCGAGTGGCTGGTCATCGAAGCCGAAAAAGATGCATTTTTCGATTTGACCAAACGTATCCACAATGCTATTCATGGCAGTGGCAACGGGATTTTCACTGAGGAAGACCGAAAAATTTATGAAGAAGTCAATCAAAACAATCTTTCCAAAGCGTTGGAACTGATCAAGGATGGCGATATTGTCGTGGTACACGACCCACAACCTATGCCATTGGCCGCCATGATAAAAAAGAAAAAGAACGTTTCCATTATTTGGCGGTGCCATATTGGTTTGGAAGAAGATACTGAGGTAACGGATGCGGTATGGAAATTTTTAGAGCCCTACACCAACGATTATGACCATTTCGTGTTCAGTTTACCGTCATATGCGCCTAAGTCGTTACAAAAAAGAACATCCATTATTCCTCCAGCGATCGACCCATTGAGCCATAAGAATCGGGAGCTTCAGTTACACAAATGTATCGGCATTTTGTATCAATCCGGAATTTTGGATGACCACAAGGCGATTCTTTATCACCGTTACAAACATTTGGTAAGAAAAGTGATGCCCGATGGCTCTTTTGATTTTTTGGATGCGGATAAGAATCTGGATTTAATCTATCGCCCGATTATTACCGAAATATCTCGATGGGATAGACTCAAAGGTTTTAAAGAGTTAATGGAAGCCTTTATTAAAATGAAACTGGACAACCGTAAAAATGGCGACCCAAAGAGCCTTGAATACAAACGGATTGAAATGACGCTTCTGGTAATGGGTGGCCCCGACCCTGCTTTTGTGTCCGATGACCCCGAAGGCAAAGAAGTCTTGCAAGAGCTTACCGAAACTTATAAGGATGTGGACAGCAACATGCAAAACGACATTGCCATTTTGCTGCTTCCGTTGGACAATCCAAAAGAAAATGCCTTGATCGTAAACGCCCTTCAACGAACCTCTAGTTTTATCGTCCAAAATTCCATCCAAGAAGGGTTTGGACTTACCGCAACGGAAGCCATGTGGAAAAGGAAACCTGTTTTGGTATCCAATGCGGCCGGACTGAAATATCAGGTAGTTCACAATAAAACAGGGCAAATTAATCCAGACCCAACCGATATAGAAAGTTTGTCCAAAACCATGGCCTATATGCTCAACCATCCAAAAGAGCGTGACAAATGGGGTTTTAATGGACAGTTACGGGTAATTCAGAACTTTACCCTGTTCAGTCAATTATTGTCATGGTTGGAAACATTATCCAAAAATAAAGCATAACCCAATACACGAACAAAGCGTGATCATAAATAAACAAAGGGCCTTTTAAGGCCCTTTGTTATAAAGTGTAATATAAAAAACGAAAAACTATGCTCCTGTAGCAGCAGCAATTTTCTTCTTTAATGAATCGAACATTACAGGTGTTGCAATAAACACAGAGGAGTACGTACCTACAATTACACCTATAATCATTGCAAACATAAATCCTCGTAAGCTTTCACCTCCAAAAGTAAAGATGGCCAATAGCACGATCAATGTGGTAAGGGATGTATTCAACGTTCGGCTCAATGTACTGTTTAAGGCTTCGTTGATATTTTCACCCCCCTTAAACCCTTTAATAAGAGTGATTTCACGGATACGGTCGAATACTACCACCGTATCGTTCAGGGAATAACCGATTACCGTAAGAATGGCCGCTATAAAAGCTTGGTCAATTTCCATATTGAAAGGCATAATGCTTCCAGTTAGGGAGAAGATGCCCAATACGATCATTACATCGTGGAATACCGCAACAACGGCACCCAATGAGAATTGCCATTTTCTGAATCGCAATAGAATGTAAAGGAAAACTACCGCCAATGATCCAATAATGGCCAAAAAGGCATTTTTCTTGATATCATCCGCGATGGTCGGTCCTACTTTAACGGATTGCAGGATACCTATTGATTTTTCGGAAGCGCCCACTGTAAAATCTTCAAAAGAAGTGCCGTCTGGCAAATAATTTTGCAGCGTGGTATAAAGCATATTTTGAATTTCGGTGTCCACCTCAACTCCTTCTTCATCTACTTTGTAGGGCGTAGTAACTTTTATCTGGTTGGCATCTCCAAAAGTCTTCACATTGGTTCCACTACCGAAAACCGTATTTAGTTCAGAAGCAATTTCTGATGGGTTGACCGCTTTTTCAAAACGAATTTGATAAGAACGTCCCCCGATAAAATCAACCCCTTGATTCAGTCCATTTGTAAGCAATGAAAAGGTGCTCACGGCAAGTAAGATTCCGGAAACAACATAGGCAATCTTACGCTTGGACAAAAAGTCAATATTTATTTTGGTGAACAGGTTTTTGGTGATTCCTGTATTGAAATCCAGCCTGCGTCCTTTCTTGTTGGTATAGGCCTCGATCATCAATCTGGTCACAAATATCGCTGTAAACAAGGAAGTAACAATACCGATCATCAAAGTAGTGGCAAAACCTTTAATGGGTCCTGAACCAAAAATAAACAGGATGATCGCGGTCAATCCAGTAGTAATATTGGCATCCAAAATGGAGGACAAAGCGTTTCCAAAACCATCTGCAATGGCTTGGGCCTTTCCTTTTCCGCGGGCCAATTCTTCTTTTACCCTTTCAAAAATAAGTACGTTGGCATCCACCGACATACCTATGGTCAAAACAATACCTGCAATACCCGGCAAGGTCAATACTGCCCCCAAACTGGTCAACACCCCAAAAATCAATAAAATATTGAATATCAAAGCAATATCGGCAAAAACCCCAGCCCTTCCGTAGTAGAATATCATCCAGACCAATACAAAGACCATGGCAATGATGAAGGACATAAAACCACTATCAATGGCTTCTTGTCCCAAGGACGGACCTACAACTTCCGATTGAATAATATCGGCCGAAGCAGGAAGTTTACCTGCGCGCAATACGTTGGCAATATCTTTGGTTTCGTTTACGGTAAAGGTACCCGTAATTTCGGAACGTCCTCCAGAAATAGGCCCTGAGGAAACACCTGGTGCGGTGTATACTTTATTGTCCAAAACAATGGCTATACCTGTTTGGTTGTTATAGGCATCTCCCGTCAACTCTTCCCATTCCTTGGCGCCACGTGTGTTCATGGTCATGCTAACGGCAGGTTTGTTGAACTGGTCAAAGGTATCCTGTGCATCAGAAACTACGTCTCCGCTTATTCTTGGAGTACCTTCCCTGTTGGATTTCAACGCATACAGATCAGCTACTTCGGAATCTTTTGCCGGACGCTCCCAAAGAAACCTGGTGAACTGGATGTCGTTGGGCAACAATCTTTTAATTTCCGGCATCCTTAAGTACGCACCAAGCTCGGCTGTGTCGGAAACCATGGCACGTGCGATGGCATGACTACCTGGATTGGCAGGAAGTAGTTTACCCAATAATGGATTGGCCTCTTGGGTCATGTCCAAGGAGTCTTGGGATACATCAGAGAGCAATGAATCAATTTCTGATTCAGGTTTTGAAACCTCTTCTTCCGTAGTTTCAGGCTCCAAGATATCTTTCAAACGCTCGTTGGCATTTACCAAAAAGTTTCCTATGCTTTGGTTGCTCTGCGGGTAGGTTTCCCAGAATTCCAATTGTGCTGTACTGGACAACAATTCTTGGGCACGGGCAATATCCTTTGCACCTGGAAGTTCTACCAAAATTCTTCCTGAGTTTCCTTCTCTTTGAATGTTGGGCTGGGTTACCCCAAATCCATCGATACGTTCACGTAGTACCTCAAATGCAGAAACAATGGATTCATCAATCTTTCTTCTGATAATGGGCTTTACCTCATCATCCGTCATTTGAAAATTGACTTCATCGCTAAGACCTTTATTGGCAAAAATATCGGGTGATGCCAATTTGGTATCCCCTTTGATTTTGTCAAAGGCATCAAAGAACAGCTCCAAATAGGTGTCATCACTATTGGTCGATGCTTCATCGGCATCGGCCAATGCTTTGTTGAAAACCGGGTTTTTGGTATTGTTGGCCAATCCTTTCAAAATATCCTTTACGGAAATCTGCAAGGTTACATTGATACCTCCCTTGAGGTCCAATCCCTTGTTCAACTCTTTTGTCTTGGCCTCCTCATAGCTCGTAAAGCCCAAAACAGTGTTGTCACTGATGGAATCCAAATACGATGCCTCTAAAGCTTCACGCTTTGCAACATAATCTTCCTCAGCTTCCGAAATTTGGCTAACTGCGTATGCTTCAGCATCCTTCTCCAACTTACTTGTAATGAAAGTATAGGATAACTGATAGATGCTCACCAAGCCAAAAAGGATCGCGAAAAGCCTTATAATTCCTTTATTCTGCATTGATTGTTAATTTTTTAGAAGTTTTCTTAAACAGCGTGCAAATATATCATTTCCGATAAGATTTGACAATAGAAATTGATGTAATTGCAATTACAGTTGACGGTTATGCCCTAAAAATGAAATTGTCATTCCGGACAACCCCAGAAACCACCACCTCAATCGATGGGCAATTTCATTACGGCAATGTCCAAAATGACAATTTAGTTGGTTGTTATTATGATCGCGTTTAAACCTCTAGCAGTCCGTTGGTTTTTTTAACGCCAGCCGCACTTTCCTGCATTTTGGCCTTTTCGGCATCGGATAGTTCAATTTCCACGATTTTTTCGATTCCGTTTTTGCCTAAGATCACCGGTACCCCGATGCAAATATCGTCCAAATCGTACTCGCCCTCCAAAAGGGTGGAACATGGGAACATCTTCTTTTGGTCGCAAGCAATGGCCTGGACCAATCCAGAAACCGCTGCACCTGGGGCGTACCATGCGCTGGTGCCCAATAATTTGGTCAATGTGGCTCCTCCTACTTTGGTTTCTTCCACTACCCAGTCCATTTTTTCTTCCGATAGGAATTCGGAAACCTTTACACTGTTTCTGGTAGCATGCCCGACCAAAGGTACCATTCCAGTATCGCTGTGTCCTCCTATCACCATACCGTCTACATCAGATATCGGTGCTTCCAAAGCTTGGGCCAATCTATATTTGAATCGGGCACTGTCCAATGCACCGCCCATACCAATAATCCTGTTCTTTGGCAATCCAGTGGCCTTGTGCACCAAATAGGTCATGGTGTCCATTGGGTTGCTCACAACTATAATGGTTACGTTTGGAGAGTGCTCCAAAAGGCTGGTTGCTACCGTTTTTACAATACCTGCATTGATTCCGATAAGCTCTTCGCGCGTCATTCCGGGCTTACGTGGTATACCCGAGGTAATCACTGCGATGTCGCTATCCGCTGTTTTGCCATAATCGTTGGTGCTTCCCGTGATTTTGGTATCAAAACCGTTAAGGGAGGCGGTTTGCATCAAATCCATGGCCTTTCCTTCGGCATATCCTTCTTTGATATCCAATAAAACTACTTCTGATGCAAAATTTTTCATTGCTATGTACTCAGCACAGCTTGCTCCAACTGCGCCTGCTCCAACTACGGTAACTTTCATTTGTATAGATTTAAATTTTAGTCTTCAAAAATAAGGCATTTGGCTCAGAAAAATGCTGACTTTTACCAGTTTTAGCCAGTTCAAGCATTCAAAACGTACAAAGCTGATGTTCGATTAAAATAGGGGGAAGAAGATTCATTAATCCCCAAGAACACAAGAAATGCAAATATTTTATCTTTTTTATGCAATAGTTTCCTACAAACTTACGTTCTAATAGTCCCAATTTCAATTTAACCTACTTGAACCATGAAAAAGCTCTTTTCATTGTTGTGCATTGTTGGCATAGTTGCCATAAGCAACTGTACCCGAGTACCAGAAAACCACGACCCTATTTTGGGCATCTGGGCCAAAACAGAGTTATCCAGTATTGAAGGCAAAAGCGCCGGCACCGTTCGTGAAGAATGGATTTTTAACGATGTATACCTGGGCCGGTACCAGAGATATTCCGATTCCGAATTGATTTTTTATACTGACTTTAAATGGTCCGAAGACAATGGGACCTATTCTATTATATATGGCGACCCCCAAGTGACCGATATTACGGTAAGCTTGGAAAAAGCCAAAGAACCTGAAGTATTGACCTTGGACAATGGCTCGGTCTTCGCCACCAGGGAATAACGTGAAGACTACATATATGAAAATAGGAGGCCCCGTTTCCGGGGCCTTCTTTATTGGTTGGTTGATTTGGTTTTTTCTATCTGAATCCAAAATTAACACCAAAGGTGAAAGTACTGAATTCAGAAATATTGTATTCTGCATTGAGCCTAAAGAAGCCCAGCTTTAATCTTGTACCCAAGTTGGCCGAAACTCCGCTTGCATTTTTGGAAACGGAGAACGGATTTTCCACTGTCTCCGAAAAGAAAGGCCCGTTGGCCTGGTACGTACCCAATAAATCAATGTCCGACTTACCTGTAATGTACCCCAATCCCCCATAAAAATTGATTACGGGGATATTTTTTGTGGAAACCACAGCGCTGAAATTCCATGTTTTGAAGGATGCATCAATACGTTGGTTCTCACCTTCGATAAAATTAGAATCCGTAAAATCGTATTCTCCGTTCAAGTTGGTATAGCCGATTACCGCCGAGATGGCCACTGGCAACATCTTGTCTGCCGGTAACATTTTGGTAAAGTCATATTGCAATCCTGCACCAAAGAGGCCAATTTTTGCATCGTCATCAAACTTGATCTTGGGCAAAAAGCGTGCTTTGACTTCCAAACCTTTAATCAAACCAACGCTTCCTTGAAGGTACCCTGATGGGATAAAATTGAGGTTTTCAGCCGAAAGACCTGTTGGAAGCCCAAACTCCTCGCGAAAAACTCCGCTTTCATCTTCAACAAAAACCTCCACGCCTTCGATATCTCCCAAGCCCGTGGCCACCATTCTCGCCTGACCGGGGTTATTCACAAAGTCCAAGTTTTCATAATCGGCAGGGTCTAACAAGAATGCCTTTTTATCGTCTTTATTCTTGAACCCGGTCATGTTTCCGATTATGGAAATTTCAAATCCCCCCAAAGGTTTGGCTTCGGCGGTATTGTACCATCCATTGGAAATACTGTAGATGGATGCTTCTGACACAGGGGACAGATATGCATTGGCAAATCGTTCGGCATCTGCCACACCTGCGACAAAAATATCGTTCAAGTCCTGGGCTTTTCCCATGGTTACGGAAACTAGCGCTAATACTAAAATTATTCTTTTCATGATGTTGAAATTTTACCCAAAACTAAAAAACTCGCCTTTGAGGGGCGAGTTTTTGTTGTGAAATGGCTATTATCTATGCATCTATATTCGCATAGACGGCATTTTTCTCTATAAATTCACGTCTTGGCGGTACTTCATCACCCATTAACATGGAAAATATTCGATCAGATTCCGTAGCATTGTCAATCTGCACCTGACGTAATTTTCTAAATTCTGGATTCATAGTGGTATCCCAAAGCTGCTCGGCGTTCATTTCCCCAAGACCTTTGTACCGCTGGATACTTGCCCCGCCGTTCATTTCCGCATTGATTGCATCACGTTCCTTATCGTTCCAAGCATATCGTTTTTTGGATCCCTTTTTTAACAAATACAAAGGTGGAGTGGCGATATAAACATGGCCGCCTTCTATCAACTCCCTCATGTAGCGGAAGAAGAAGGTCAAAATCAAGGTTTCAATGTGGCTACCATCAACATCCGCATCACACATGATCACTACTTTATGGTAACGAAGCTTTTCGAGGTTCAATGCCTTACTATCCTCTTCGGTTCCAATAGTTACCCCAAGAGCTGTATAGATATTTTTGATTTCTTCGTTTTCGAAAACCTTGTGCTGCATGGCTTTTTCCACGTTAAGGATTTTACCACGTAATGGAAGAATGGCCTGAAAGTGCCTGTTTCTTCCTTGTTTGGCCGTTCCGCCTGCGGAGTCCCCCTCAACCAAAAACACCTCACATAGCGTAGGGTCTTGTTCGGAACAGTCGGAAAGCTTTCCAGGCAATCCCCCCACACTCATTGGGTTCTTACGCTGAACCATCTCACGGGCTTTTGCAGCAGCGTGCCTAGCCTGTGCAGCAAGTTTTACCTTCTCCACAATTTGCTTGGCATCATCAGGGTGCTCCTCCAAGTAAATGGTCAACATTTCGGATACGGCCTGACTCACCGCACTGGTCACCTCACGGTTACCCAATTTGGTTTTGGTCTGCCCTTCAAATTGTGGCTCCGCAACTTTTACGGAAACGATTGCGGTCAATCCTTCACGAAAATCGTCTCCTGATATTTCGAATTTCAATTTGTCCAGCATTCCCGAATTATCGGCATATTTCTTTAGCGTGGATGTTAATCCTCGTCTAAAACCAGATAAGTGGGTACCCCCTTCGTGGGTGTTAATATTATTCACATAGGAGTGAAGGTTCTCGGTATAGCCCGTATTGTAGACCATGGCCACTTCCACAGGAATGCCGTTCTTTTCCCCTTCCATGGAGATTACATTCTGGATCAGCGGCTCACGGGTACCGTCCAAAAACTTGATAAATTCCTTTAGCCCTTCTTCAGAATAGAATGTCTCGGCTATATATTCCCCTTTTTCGTCCTTATTTCGTTTGTCGGTAATTGTTATGGTAACCCCCTTGTTCAAATAAGCAAGCTCGCGCATCCTATTGCAAAGGGTTTCATAACTATATTCTGTGGTCTGGGTAAAAATCGTATTGTCCGGAACAAAAGTGACTATGGTACCCGTCTCATCACTTTCGCCAACACTTTTTACGGGATAGAGGGTCTTGCCTCTTTCATATTCCTGTTCCCAAATTTTTCCATCTCTATAAACCGTGGCCTTTAGATGTACTGAAAGGGCGTTGACAACGGATACCCCAACACCGTGGAGCCCACCGGAAACTTTATAGGAATCTTTATCGAATTTACCACCGGCACCAATTTTGGTCATAACCACCTCCAAGGCCGAAACCCCTTCTTTCTTGTGGAGGTCTACAGGGATACCCCTACCGTTATCCTGTGTGGTAATTGAGTTATCTTCATTGATGATTACGTCTATCCGGTCGCAATGGCCTGCCATAGCCTCATCAATAGAGTTGTCCACTACTTCGTACACCAAGTGGTGCAAACCTCTGACCCCTACATCTCCAATATACATGGAAGGTCTCATACGCACGTGCTCCATTCCCTCAAGGGCCTGGATACTATCCGCCGAGTATTGTTTCTTATTAGCTTCTTCGCTCATATATTTTTAAGTATTTGCCTCAATTTTTCAAATCCTACAAATATAATCAATACCCCATGCAAATGGTCTCTAAGAGCCTGTTGAACAGCTTAAGTTATCAACAAATCCTGTGGAAAAACGACCTATTTTCAAAAGTATGCAAGCACACCATGCGAACCAACTAAAAAGCCCCTTGGATAAGGGGCTTTTCGGACTAATTAAAAAATGAAACATTTAAAGTTTACTGCTTCATTACGTTTGGTTGGTTTAAACGGGGGTTATTTCACATACGCATCGGTATGGACCTTAGCCACGGCCCTACCCGATGGGTCGTTCATGTTTTTGAACGCCTCGTCCCACTCCAAGGCGATCTTGGTACTACAGGCCACGGAAGGTTCTTGTGGAACGCTCAATGCCGCTGCATCTGACGGGAAATGACTTTCAAAAATGGAACGATAATAATATTCTTCTTTGGATGCCGGTGTTTGGATAGGAAACTTGAAATGGGCATTTTCCAACTGCTCATCGGTAATCTCTTCTTCCACCAGGGCTTTTAGAGTATCTATCCAACTGTATCCCACGCCATCTGAAAATTGTTCTTTCTGTCTCCAAACCACACTATCGGGTAAATAATCCTCAAAAGCTTTGCGCACCACCCATTTCTCCATGCGCTCTCCGTTGATCATCTTATCTTTTGGGTTAATGCTCATTGCCACATCCATAAATTCCTTGTCCAAAAAAGGCACTCGTCCTTCTATGCCCCAAGCCGCCAACGATTTATTGGCCCTAAGGCAATCGTACATGTGGAGTTTATCCAGTTTTCTTACGGTCTCCTCATGAAAATCCTTTGGGCTTGGTGCCTTGTGAAAGTACAGGTATCCTCCGAAAAGTTCATCTGCCCCTTCACCCGAAAGCACCATTTTTATCCCCATGGATTTAATCACCCTTGCCATTAAATACATTGGAGTCGAAGCTCTTATGGTTGTAATATCGTAAGTTTCCAGATTATATACAACATCTTTTATCGCATCCAACCCTTCTTGAATGGTAAATTTTATTTCGTGGTGCACTGTTCCGATATGATCCGCCACCTTTTGAGCGGCTGCCAAGTCAGGTGAACCCTCCAATCCTACGGAGAAAGAGTGCAACTGTGGCCACCAAGCGTCGGCGGTATCACCGGACTCTATTCTTTTTTGAGAATATTTTTTTGCAATGGCCGATGTTACGGAAGAATCCAATCCTCCGGACAACAGCACACCGTACGGCACATCGGACATTAACTGACGGTGCACCGCTGCCTCCAAAGCCTCTTTTATTTTTGCTATACTGGTTTCGTTCTCCTTAACGGCATCATACTCCATCCAGTCCCGTTTGTACCATTTTACAAACTCCCCATCGGAGCTATGCATGTAGTGTCCGGGAGGAAACAGTTGGATTTTTGAACAAGTCCCTTCCAAGGCCTTCAGCTCTGAAGCCACGTAAAAAGTTCCGTTCTTGTCCCAGCCAATGTACAATGGAATGATACCCATGTGGTCACGGGCAATGAAATATTCATCTTTTTCTGAATCATAGATGGCAAAACCGAAGATTCCGTTCATTTCATCCACAAAATCAGGGCCCTTTTCTTGATAAAGTGCCAAAATAACTTCACAGTCGGATTTTGTCTGGAAATCGTATTTTCCATCAAACTGTTTTCTTAACTCTTGATGATTATATATTTCACCATTGGCAGCCAGAACCAATTTCCCATCCGCACTTAACAATGGCTGCTTTCCTGAAGCAGGATCCACAATGGCCAGCCTTTCATGGGCCAAAATGGCTTTGTCATCGGAGTAAATACCACTCCAATCTGGCCCACGGTGCCTTACTTTCTTCGACATCTCCAACAATTGGGGCCTTAGTACTTCTGTACTTTCTTTTACATCAAATGCGCAAACAATACCACACATAAAATTAACTTTAGTAACAATTTTGAAACAAAAATGATATTAAATACTATTAAACAAAATCATTATTCTAATTTAGGTAACAATTAATAACTTTATTTAATAAAAAGAAACGTGATTGTAATTTATATTGAAATTTATTGTTTAAACCCGAACGCTTTGTAAGGCCTATTTAAATTTTTCGTCTGTATATTGAAACAACATTTAATTAACTAGTTTTACAAGGAACTTAAATCGCAATCATGAAGAAATTTACATTACTACTTTTAGTGCTTTGCACCAGTTTGGTATTTACTACTGACGCTACGGCCCAGAAGTTTAGTGGACTTGACAAAAGTCCGGCAGACATTGCCTACTACCCTGCCAGCTCAAGGGAAACCAATAAAGCTGCCCGTGTTATTTATAGCCGCCCGCAGCTAAAAGGGCGTAGCTTGGCAGAACTTGCCCCTGTTGGGAAAGTCTGGAGAACCGGTGCAAACGAAGCAACAGAAATTACGTTTTACAAGGACGCCAATGTTGGTGGAAAAACTGTTAAAGCTGGGTCCTACGCCCTATTTACCATTCCTGGTGAAGATGAGTGGACCCTTATCTTGAACAGCAACCTACACCAATGGGGTGCTTATTCGTACGATAGTGACGCCGATGTGGTTCGAGCTACTGCCGCTGTTTCGAATGACAGTGAGGAACTGGAAGCATTTGGTATTGCTTTTGATGATGACGGAAATATGGTTATGGGATGGGGAACTATGCGGGTTACCTTGCCTATCAGCTACTAGAAAGTTTTAGTTTTAAAGTATAAAAGCCCCGAAATGGGGCTTTTTTTATTGCTCTTTCATCGCATAATGTTTCAACAAAAAGGGGGGGTTAATAGATTCTTTACCATCCCCTTCGAATGCTCAGGGCGACAGTTCAGGATGACAAACAGTATTATTTTTTCCGAACACCGCCCAAGAACACCCGCTCTGCCGTTACATTGGGAATCTCTTCCGCAGGTATGGTCATAATATCATCGCTAAATATCACAAAATCAGCGAACTTACCCGGCTCGATGCTCCCTTTTTCATCCTCCTCAAAATTGGAATAGGCCGCCCAAATGGTCATACCCTTCAAGGTTTCTTCCCTGCTTAAGGCATTTTCCATTTGAAAACCGCCTTCGGGATATTGCTCCACATCCTGACGGGCTACCGCTGCGTAAAACGTTAAAAACGGACTCACCTGCTCAACGGGGAAATCGGTTCCCAAAGCCACCAATCCAGCCTTGTCCAACAAATCTTTATAGGCGTAGGCACCCTTGACACGCTCTTCACCCAATCTATCTTCTGCCCAGTACATATCGCTGGTAGCATGGGTAGGCTGCACGGATGGAATGATGCCATTTTCAAAATAATCGAAATCGGATTGCGAGATTACCTGAGCGTGCTCCACTTTCCATCTGCGGTCGGTTTTACCGTCCAAAGCCTTTTCATATGCCCTTAACACCACAATATTGGCAGAATCCCCAATGGCATGGGTATTCATTTGGTAGTCGGTGGCAGCTATTCGCTGCGCCAAGGCTTCAATTTGGTCCACCGGGGTCACCATGGCACCAAAATGTCCGGGTTTATCGGAATAGGGTGCCCTCAATGCTGCCCCTCTTGAACCCAAGGCACCATCGCCATATACTTTTACGGAGCGAACATTCAATCCCTCTGTTTTGATGATGCCCTTGTCCAAAAAATAATCCAGGTTCTCCGGGTAGTTGGAAACCATGGCATATACCCGAATAGATAACTCGCCGGCCTGCTGTAGGCTATCAATCAATTCGATGATATCTCTGGACAAACCGGCATCGTTTACCGTGGTCAATCCATAATCCAAGGAAATCTGCTCTGCATCTTTAAGTGCTTGTATTTTTTGCTCCAAACTGGCTGGCGGTATCACCTTGTTGATCGAACCCATGGGGTTATCAACCAAAACCCCGGTAAGTTCACCGTCTTCCTTTACGATTTCACCGCCCTCGGTTTCGGTATCAGCAGTTATGCCCGCCATATCCAATGCCTTTTGGTTCACGAGATAGGCGTGGCCATCGATACGCTCCAAAGCCACTGGGGTATCAGGAAAAATTTCATCCAGTTTATCCTTGGTGGGAAATTTCTTGACTTCCCAATCGTTCTGATCCCATCCCCTACCTAGAATGAAGCTTGATGGACGCTCCTCTTGAAAGGCCACCACCCTGTCCACAACTTCATCAAAACTTTGGGTACCTACCAAATCCACTACTTGTTGATTCTGTCCCAACCCATAAAAGTGACAATGGGCATCAATGAGCCCTGGAACAATCGTCTTGCCCTCGGCATCCAATTGCTTTTGGGCTTTATATTTTTTGGAGATTTCTTCCGTATCGCCAACGGCCACAAATTTTCCATCTTTTATGGCTATGCTGGACGCTTTGGAAAAAGCATCGTCCACCGTGTAGATATTTGCGTTATAGACAATAAGGTCGACCTCCTCTTTAGTAGTACAAGAAAAAACTAAGGCGACGCTGATAAGAAAAAAGAACTTTTTCATTTTTGATGGTTTCTACCAAAAATAGAAAATACAGGGATAATGCTATCGTGTTTACCCGAATAAAATTTGTCCGAATACTGTTTAAAAATCAAACTTATACGATACACCCGCCAATGCCTGGAAACCTTGCACCCTAAAATTGGCCCAACGCTGGTAATTGTTGTTCGCAATATTGGATGCTTTTACAAAAATGGACAATTGTCCGTTAAATCGATACCCTACATGGGCATTGGCATCAAAAAAGCCGTCCAAAGTGACCGGCGTGTACACTACAGGCGGATTTGCCATGTTTATCGGACTGATTGTTGACAATAAATCATCCCTTTCTCCCACATAGAACAAGTTGGCCCCCATATACCATTGATCGTTTATTTGATAATCCATAAAAACAGATGCTTTAATGGAAGGCAAGTTCCAAGCGGGGTTATCCGTTTCGGTATCGTAATCATAGAATTCTCCATTTACGCCCAACGAAAAGTTACGGTTAACATCCACATTGATTTCCCCGAAAACGCCCAAGGTTTTTACATCATCATAAAAAACCTGAAAGGAGTTGCCATAGTAATAGCTTTTTTCATCCATTCTGGATGTATTTACGGTATTGTGAAAGTATAAAGGTTTTCTGTTTTCTGCCATATAGGAACCTTTGATGTTATACCCCAAATTGGAGGTTAACTGGCCCTTTAACCCCAAATATCCCTCATACTGCTGGTCGGTCGGAACAATATCCAAAGTCGGAGACACATAAGGGTTGTCATCTACAAAATCGTGATAGGAGTTTTGCTTCAACTCTCCTTCGATTCCCCCGTAGGCAATTACATTTTCGTCCATAACACGATAGGATGCGTTCACTGCCGGGTAGATATAAAAGTTGTTCTCGCTGTTTTCCATATCCAGTCCGTAGACAAGGTTGGCTCCCAAGTTGATGGTAAGGTCATCACGCAAAATCAAAAGACTTGGAGTTACCCCTGCCTGTAGATTGCTATATTTTTTTTCTCCATCGTTTGCCCCTTCTGTAATGGAACCATTTTGAAAACTGCCCCCTACATAATCCACCTTCGCGGAAATCGTAATCAATTCCTCAGTAATGGGCAGTTCAAAAGTGGGGTTGATCACCGCACGGTTCTCTGCGGACTCGGTAGCGTCCCAAAATCGTCTCAACAATATATTTCCACTCTTAAAATAGGAATCTTCCATGTTGAAGTGTGCCTTGGCCTCCGCATTGAAATAATTTTGCTGCTCGTCCATGGCATTGATCTCATCCTCACTGAACAAATCACTCTGAATTCCATACCAATTGTAAAGCTGGTGCTGTAGCCCAATGGCCGCACCCCAATCCATATAACGGTCCTTTTTGGTATAGGAAGCATTCAATTTGGTGTCGTAAAAATCGGTTTCCAAGGGTGTAGAGTCCAAATCGCCACGTGATGAGTTGTGGGAAAGACCAAAGTCCAACAGATCCTCTCCCCTGTTAAAATCCCTACTGGTATAAAAATCCACCAAAGCATTGTTGTAATTGCCCAAACCAACCGATGCATACGAATTGTACAAGGTGGGCGATGGTGTTTTTTCCACGCCCGAGGCCTTGCCCTTCGCAGGGGTAAATGTTGATGCCACTGGAACGGAAAATATGCTGTAATTGATCTTCTTTTTTTGAAGCACAATGGAATCGTTCAAGGATGGAGACGATTTAATCTTAAAGGCATCCGAAACGGTAGGGGAATACGGCTTTACCACCGTTACCGTTTCCGTACCAATGCTATCTTCTTCTTGGGCGATAACGGCTCCGCAAAGGCTCAAAAAAAGTAATGAAAATATATAGGTTCTCTTTCGCATGCTGTGTCTCGTTTAGTTTTCGTTGGGGTCTACGGATGAATTGCTTTCGGCTTCTTTGGCTTTGATCGTGGCCAGTTCAGTTTGTGCATCCGAAACGATTTCATCAAATTCCGAAAAGTTGGTAATTACGCTTTCCAGAATATAGGTGGCCTGAAAGGCATCTCCCAAGTTGTAAAAATTCTTGGCCATGATCACCAACCCCTTTCCTGCCCACTCTTTGTAGGCCGCATAATCCTTGGCCAATTTTTGAACGGACTCATTGGAAGCCTCATAGGCCTGTTCCTTATTTTTAAAATAGGCATCGTAGTACCAAGCTTCGGCAGCGAGTTCTCCAGAAGCTATCTTCTTCACATCTTGGTAAGCCGTTTTTGCCAAACTTTCATTATCGGTGGCAATGGCAGAACGAGCTATCATAATCTGCGCATCACTCTTGATGCGGTCATCGATTTTAGGGGCGTTCAACACTTCCTCGGCATAGGCTATGGCCTGCGAATACTCTTTTTGACCATAAAAACCTTTCATCAAATTGGATTGGGCAAAGGTTTTGTTTTCAGAAATATCTGCCGTGTTTTCCAATCTTTTCAAATACGGAATAGCACTGTTGTAATCTTGTTTTTCCACATAAATTTCACAAACACGGGTCAAGGCCTGTTCGGTATACTCCCCATTGCCCCCATCGGCAACGGCTTTGTATTTTGGCAGCGCCTTTTCTTTTTCGCCGTTTGCAAAATAAAGTTGTGCCAAAGCAAAATTGGCGTTCTGGGCGTGCAATCCGTTGGGGAACTCTTTCAAATAATCCTCGTAGCCGCGAATGGCGGCAGGAGTTTTACCTTCGATTTGTTTTCTTTCAGCAGATTCAAAACTGGCATTGTCAAGTTCCCTATCCGTTACCTCAACAAAATCCAAGTTCCGCGCCCAAGCGGCATATTCGCTTACCCGACCTTCGTCCACATAAACCAATTTGGCTGTAGCAACGGCTTGTTTGGCTTCTTGGGTGTTGGGGTATTTTTGAACCACCTCTTTTAGCTTGTCCAACGCTTGCTCGTTTCGACTGGAATTGTAATAGACCAATCCAGACCGCAGCAATCCGCGTGGCGCAAACTTGCTGCCCGAAAATTCATCCACAATACGGTCATAGGTTTGAAGTCCTAGACTTTCTTGGTTGTTGTTGATATAGGAATTCCCCAATTCAAACAAGACATCATCGCGCAATGATGAGCTTGGGTACATCGTCAAAAATTCATTCAATCCATCGATTTTTGCTGAATTATTGCCCAAAAATCCATCACATAGTGTTTTCTGGAATGCGGCATAATCCCGTTCGGGGCCGTTCATTTTTGATGAAGCATCGTAAGCCTTCTGCGCCAATTGGTATTTGCTGGTCACAAAATAGCTGTCCCCCAAGCGCAGATATCCGTCATTCTTTCTTTGGCCGTCAATAGCATTGGAGTTGACCACATTTTTAAAATAGGATATGGCATTATTGTAATCTTTCAATTTGAAATAGGAATATCCCAAATTGTAATCCAATTGATCATATTCCGGAAGCGATTTTGCCACGGGTGAATTTTGAAACTTGACAAAATCGACCAAGGCCTCCTCGAAACGGTTTAACCTGTAGGCAGATTCCGCCCTCCAATACAGGGCACGAGCTTCAAAATTGGGGTTCTCCGCACTTTCCAAGGATTTATCCAACCGTTCCCAAGCTTCTTCATAATCACCATCTATAAAAAGTTCAACTCCACGATAGTAGGCCACTTTTTGATAGGTTTCTTTGCTCGCGTAATTTTGATTTTCTTCTAAAAGCTGCATAGCACCTTCAAAATTTCGGGAGGTAATGTAGGAGTCCACCAAAAGTTCTTGAATCTCCGATTGATGCCCATCCTTTGGATAAGTTTCCAGATAGGTTGTCAACACCTGTGGAACGGGTTCGTAAGCATTACCTATTTCGTAGCTCAAACGGGCATAGTTCAACCAAGCATCTTTTTGGATTTCTGGGCTGAACTCCATTTGGGAAGCATTTCGAAACGCGTTCAAGGCTTCTGACTTTTTATCCAACTTCAAATAGCACTCCGCCAAGTGATAGTATGCATTTTGGGAAACCGCATTGCTTCCGCCTACAATTTTATTGAATTGCTGGATGGCTTTTTGATAATCGCCCAACTTGTAATGGCTGTAACCCAACAGATAGTAATCGGTATTGTTCCATTTGCCACGCTTGCCCTTGTATGCTTCCAAATAGGGAATGGCCTCGGCATATTGTTCCAAATTGAAGTAACTCTCACCAATGATCTTGTTGAGTTCCGAAACTTCTTGACGGTTGGATTTTGGCAATTGTTTTTTGGCCACGGCGATGGCCTCTTCAAACTTGCCAAGTTTAAAATTAAGGTCGGCTTGATAGTAGGACAGCTTTTCATCGAGCAATTCGGGGTCCTGAATTTGGTCGAACCGGGCGCTTGCAGAATTATAGTCGTCCTGCTCATAGGCAATATACCCCAAGTAATATTTGGCCTGCGAACCATATTTTTGGGAGGTGGTGACCTTGTTCAAATAGCGTTCGGCCTCCTTTGGACGTTTAGATGCGTACAAAGCGTATCCGTTGTTAAAATTAAAACGGTCGCGCTCAGAATATGGCATGGAGTTTTCGTCCACTTTTTTGTACCATTTTAAAGCGTAAGGATATTTTCCTGTCTCAAAATAGTAATCGGCCACGTCAAGAAATGCAGAGTTTCGCTTTGTGGATGTAGGATAACGCTCCACAAAATCTTCCATCATTTTATCGGCTCCACGCTGGTTCAGTCGAATCGCGGCATTAGCGGCATAATATGCGCTATTGGCTTCGGTCTCACCATCTTTGGTATTGGCCTTTACGGACTCAAAAATGTTTTGCGCGGCTTGGTACTGCTCATTATTATAGAGCGCCAAAGCATCTTGATAGGCTTTGTTTTCGTGTGTATAGATCTTGGTTTCCTGTGCTGAGAGCACAAAAAAGCTTCCCATTAAAATGGGAAAAATAAAGAGGTTTTTTCGATTCATAGTGTTCTACGCTGTTCTCGATAGACTTTACTCATAACGTCAAAATTAAAGCCAAAGTATATTTAAAATGTCATTTGCCGAAATTTACGGATATCTGCTTATACAAAATCCATTTATTGTTACTTTTACCACCAAGTTGCCAGACAACCCCACTGGCCAATCGTTTCAAAACACACATTTAAATACAATCCGCCTTTTGTCCAAGGAGATGGAATCTGTTTTTAAAACAACAAGTTCAAACCTCAACATTTAGAATTAAAGCATTAATCCATTCAGCTTTGAAAAAAGGACAATCCTGGGATTGTTCCAAGTGTTCAATGTAAATTTAATGGTGACTACTTAATTATTATTGTGCCGGTCTTTTTGTTGCTCTTTATATTTATATATAACAATCTGGTCAGCAAAAAGAACAAGACCGAAGAGGCCTACAGCAGCATTGATGTAGTGCACAGGAAAAGAACGACCTGATTCCGCAGTTCGTGAATGCCGTAAAAGGCTACATGAAACACGAAAAGCAACTCCTGATCGAATAGTTCGGGGGTATGCACCAAAATGAAATATGGCTCACATCCCTGCAAATGCCGATGCTTTTGTTCATTGGTGCGTTCCATGCCGTATATGCCATGGCCAGCTCCCAAAAAATAAAGTGCCTGGCTGTTGAGAAAGAAATTCCGGAGTCTCTTTTGGAAAAAATTGTTCCCACATTCCATTTTGATGCAAACAAACAGATTGATGCCCGGAATATCGCAAACAGCGAATTGCCGGCAAGGCACAACCCTTTTGTTAAGGACAAGTCAAGGAAACAGTTCTATAACATGAACCAAGGAGTGCTTTTCCGGAAAATAGACATTATGGAAGACCTCAACCTGAACACTAAGATTTGGACGAAGTGATGCCTTTTATTTTTACAAAAAATAAGCTTTAACCATAAATTTTGATGTTGATCGCTTAATTTCAAATACTTTTGTGTAGCTTTTGAATTGAAATTATGCCCGAGACCATTGTTAAATTAAAGGACGTAGCCGTATTCCAAAACGAGAACTTGGTTCTCAACAATATTGACCTTGAGGTTAAAAAAGGGGAATTTGTTTATGTGATAGGAAAAACCGGTAGCGGGAAAAGTAGTTTTATGAAAACGCTTTATGCGGATCTCCCGTTGAAACAAGGTTCAGGGGAAGTTGTGGATTTTGACCTAAAAACACTCAAAGAAAAAGACATTCCCTTTTTACGTAGAAAACTGGGTATTGTTTTTCAGGATTTCAAGTTACTGCCAGACCGAAACGTGAACAACAATCTCCGCTTTGTACTGAAGGCGACCGGATGGACGGATGCTTCCAAAATGGACGAAAAAATAGAGGAGGTGCTGAACAAAGTAGGCATGAAAACCAAAGGTTTTAAGTTTCCGCACGAACTTTCCGGTGGGGAGCAACAACGTATTGCCATTGCCCGTGCCCTTTTGAACGACCCAGAACTTATTTTGGCCGATGAGCCCACCGGGAATTTAGACCCACAGACCAGTGTAGAGGTAATGAAAGTATTACAGGGTATCAACCAAAACGGGCGCACCATCATCATGGCCACGCACGATTATGCCCTTATCCTAAAATATCCGCACAAAACCCTGAAATGTGATGGCAGTAAAGTTTTTGAAGTCATCCAAAAAGCGATATGATCATCAAAATATACATGTAGCTCATTGATTTTCAATGCAATTACCTGATCACCAAAAGTTTTTGTTACTTTGTCCAAACTAATATTGCTTCCTATATATGGAAATTCTTGGTATAGATATAGGCGGATCGGGCATAAAAGGTGCCTTGGTAAACGCTGAAACCGGTGAAATGTTGACCGAACGTTTTCGAATTCCGACCCCAAAATCAAAAAAACCAAAAGACATGGCCAAAGTGGTGGCCGAAATTGTGGACCACTTTAATTATAAAGGCCCTGTGGGCTGTGGTTTTCCCTCCATCGTCAAAAAAGGGATATGCAAATCTCCGGGAAACTTGGACCCAAGTTGGGTCGGCGTGAATATTGATGAACTTTTTACCGAATACACCGGTAATGAATTTACTGTTTTGAATGATGCCGATGCTGCCGGATATGCCTCTATGAACTATGGGGTAGGCAAAGGAAAAGATGGATTGGTGGTTATGATCACCATTGGGACCGGACTGGGCAGCGGCGCTTTTTACAACGGCATACTTATCCCCAATTTTGAATTGGGCCAGATTCCTTACAAGAAATTTAAGAAGATTGAAAAATGGGCGGCTGCGTCTGCCAAAGAAAAAGAAGATCTCAGTTTTAAAAAATGGGGCAAACGCTTCAATAAGTTTTTAAAATTGGTGGAACTCATTGTTTGTCCAGATCTTATAATCGTTGGGGGCGGGACCTCCAAAAAATGGGAGGAATTCAGTCATCACATCAAAATTGAGACCAATGTGGTAAAGGCCGAACTTATGAACCACGCCGGAATTATTGGAGCTGCCGTATCTTGTTTACGTGAGCAGCACCATGGACACTTGCATTAATTTTTTAGGATTCAGGATTTTAGGGGTCAAGGTTTCCACTGTTTTTCGGTGCAGAACCAATGTTTTGCACGAGTTTCACCAATAATCTATTTGGTCAAGGAATTTTAATTCATATTATTACATTCCTCGCTCCTGACAATGAACTCATTTAAACTCTTTTCAACCTGCCCGTCCGGCACCGGGGTTGGCTAAAAATCACTCAGCCTTTTGTTATTCCGGACCTAGTGAATAATCTCAAGAATCTGATTTCTATGTTCAACAAAAACGGATTCCGTGTCGAAGCACGGAATGACAGAGACCTCATCTTTAAATAAAAAAAAGCGAATGAAGAACTGGTTTCCTCACCCGCTTTACTAAATTTTAAAGTTGTTCTTGATTACACTACTTTGTTTCTTTTTCTGTCCACCTCTTTTAGGTATATTTTTCTAATCCTCAAGTGGTTTGGCGTTACCTCAACGTATTCATCCTTTTGGATGTATTCCAAAGCTTCTTCCAAGGAAAATTTGATGGCTGGCACAATCTTGGCCTTATCATCGGCCCCGGAAGAACGGACATTGGATAGTTTTTTGGTCTTTGTAACGTTCACTGTCATATCATCTTGACGAGAGTTCTCACCGATTACCTGACCTTCATAAATATCTTCTCCTGGATCTACAAAGAATTTACCTCTATCCTGAAGTTTGTCAATGGAATAAGGAATGGCCGTTCCGTTTTCCATAGACACCAAAGAACCATTCAATCGTTGTGGAATATCACCTTTTAAGGGTTGATACTCCAAAAATCGGTGCGCCATAATGGCCTCACCTGCTGTAGCTGTCAACAATTGGTTTCTAAGACCGATGATTCCTCTGGAAGGTATGATAAATTCACAAACCATTCGGGAACCTCTGGCTTCCATACTGGTCATTTCCCCTTTACGGATAGACACCATTTCCACAGCTTTACCAGATACTTCTTCCGGTAAATCGATGGTCAAGTTTTCCACTGGCTCACATTTTACGCCATCAATCTCCTTGATGATTACCTGTGGCTGACCAATTTGCAGTTCGTAGCCTTCGCGACGCATAGTCTCTATCAAAACGGAAAGGTGCAATACACCACGTCCGTACACCAAAAACTTGTCGGCGCTGTCAGTTTCCTGAACGCGAAGCGCCAAGTTTTTCTCCAATTCCTTTTCCAGACGTTCTTTAATGTGCCTGGAAGTAACAAACTTTCCATCCTTACCAAAAAACGGACTATCGTTGATCGTGAAAAGCATACTCATGGTAGGCTCATCAATAGCGATTGTCTTTAGTTTTTCAGGATTCTCAAGATCCGCAACGGTATCACCGATCTCAAATCCCTCCATTCCCACAATGGCACAAATATCCCCTGCAGCTACTTCCTCTACTTTTAAGCGACCAAGACCTTCGAACGTATAAAGTTCTTTGATTCTGGTTTTCACAATCGAACCATCTCTTTTTACCAAAGAAACCTGTTGTCCCTCACGAAGTTTACCTCTTTGCAATCTACCAATGGCAATTCTTCCGGTAAATGAAGAAAAGTCCAACGAAGTGATCAACATTTGGGTTGTACCTTCTTGTGGCTTAAATTCCGGAACATGTTCAATGACCATATCCAGTAAGGGCTCAATGTTTTCGGTGGGCTCTTTCCAATCCTCGCCCATCCAGTTGTTCTTGGCGGAACCATAAACGGTAGGGAAATCCAATTGCCATTCTTCCGCACCCAATTCAAACATAAGGTCGAACACTTTTTCGTGCACTTCCTCTGGGGTACAGTTTTCCTTATCAACTTTGTTGATTACCACGCAAGGCTTCAGACCAAGGTCAATCGCTTTTTGAAGCACAAAACGGGTCTGTGGCATTGGGCCTTCGAAGGCATCCACCAGCAACAATACCCCATCAGCCATGTTCAAAACACGCTCCACCTCACCACCGAAATCGGCGTGACCAGGGGTATCTATAATATTGATCTTAGTGTCTTTGTAAACAACGGAAACGTTCTTGGAAACGATGGTAATGCCGCGTTCCCGTTCCAGGTCGTTGTTGTCCAATATCAGGTCGCCTTTGTTCTCGTTATCTCGGAACAACTGGCAATGGTACATAATTTTATCGACCAAGGTAGTCTTACCGTGGTCTACGTGCGCAATGATAGCAATGTTTTTGATTTTGGACATAACCTAAATTTTAAGCCTGCAAAGATACTGCTATTTTTTGTTGTGCAACACACCTAAATGTTATTTTTATCTTATTGATTTAGTGGGAGTTCCGAATCTACAGACCCACACACCAGCGTTTTTCGCTTATAATCCAACCAATACTCAGGTTCACCACGGGTTGAACGGATCCTTTGAACGGCCCCATATAATAGCCCGCACCCCCATCTATAGAGAAACTAAAACCCGAATCATAACTACGCTGAACCCCGTAAACCAATCCGCCGTAGCCGTGAATACCATCCACTATTTGCCCCTCCACCAAACGGTCTCCTGGAGAAAAGATGGCCGCAGTTGGTGCTATGTAATTTCCCGAATTTCCATAAATGGATCTTCTGCGCCTTTCTCTACTATTTAGGTTGTGATAATATCTGTTCTGAACGGTCATGGCGGGGAAAAAATCGAAATCTTCCAACGGTTGTGAGCTGGCAGGCTCCAATGCCGCTTGGTAGGCCACTCGAATATCCAAGGTGCTGTTTACGCCCAAAGCCATTTCGTACTCGATACCCGGATTAATGGCATTGAGCTTAAACTGACGGATTTCGCAGTTTGTACCGTATTGGGCACGTACAAAACATCCTGCGGACAGAAATGCCAAAAGTAGTAAGCGACGCATTGTAGGTTAATTTGGTAATAGTATAACCCCAACTTTGTCAAAATAGTATGTTTACATGGCTTAATTTAATCAAAGTATGGATCTTTTTTCTTTCTTTTGGTAGCTACCCACCCAAAAGTAACGTTGATTAGGGGTCCATAGCCATCGGGCACACCATCTCCTTTGTAATATCCTGCGCCAAGTTCCAGATTAAAATTAAAGCCTTTTGGGCAGGTACGCTGAACACCGTAGGCCATTCCGTAAAAACCGAGATTAAAATCGTCCGGGCCTTCTACATCCTTGGAAATTCGTAGTTGCGAAAAGAAAATGGCCTGAGCCGCGGCGATATAGTTTCCCGAATTGCCAGTGGTGTTTTTGTTGAGCCGCTCCCTCCTATTAAAAATTATGGTAATACCTATAGGAGCGGTTGTTGGATGCCAGCCCAAAAACATAACCCTCTTCGTACGTGGGCGGTGGCCAAACCCAAGTTGGTGGAAATACCCTGGTCTTTAAAAAGACCCAATTCATAGGTAAATCCCGGGCTCAGCAAATCGACCTTAAATTGATGGCGCTCCAGATGTTCCAAATCAAAAGTACTGCCCCTTTCCTGCCATTGGGCATGGGAAAAAGAAGAAATAAAACACAGGGCAATAAAAACGAATTTAAACTTCATGGTTGATGGTTTATGTGGATAAATCTAAAAAGGATACCATCGTTTAATAGTATATTTGTGCAAACTTTAAGAAATGGACATCACCAAAATTCCACAGATAAAACACACGGACAGCGATAATTTTTTCTTGCTGGCAGGCCCCTGCGCCATTGAGGGAGAAGATATGGCCATGCAAATTGCCGAAAAAGTGGTCGGTATTACGGACAAACTGAACATTCCGTATGTTTTTAAAGGGAGTTTTAAAAAGGCGAACCGAAGCCGGATTGATTCTTTTACTGGAATTGGCGATGAAAAGGCACTTAAGATCTTGAGAAAGGTTTCCGAAACGTTCAAAGTTCCTACGATCACAGACATCCATGAAATTTCCGATGCCACAATGGCCGCAGAATATGTGGATGTACTCCAAATCCCTGCCTTTTTGGTGAGACAAACGGATTTAGTGGTAGCTGCTGCCGAAACAGGCAAAGTGGTCAACTTGAAAAAGGGTCAGTTTATGAGCCCTGAAAGCATGCAACACGCCGTAAAAAAAGTAACCGATTCCGGCAATGAACAGGTTTGGATCACCGATCGCGGAACCATGTTCGGATATCAAGACATGATCGTGGATTTTCGTGGTGTGCCCACCATGAAACAATATGCCCCGGTGGTACTGGACGTTACACATTCCTTACAACAACCCAACCAATCTTCGGGAGTTACAGGCGGTAGACCTGCGTTGATCGGAACTATGGCACGAGCAGGAATTGCCGCTGGTGTTGACGGTATTTTTATGGAGACGCATTTTGACCCCTCAAACGCCAAAAGTGATGGCGCCAATATGCTGGATTTAAGTTTATTGGAAAAATTATTGACGGACTTAACAGCCATCCGAAAGACCATCAATTCACTATAACTACGCTTTAAATTGTTAAAATTTTGATTTCACAACTCTGTAAATCAACAATTTAAATCATTTACAAAAACTTTATTTATAATTAGTCTAAATATTTTTTGCTTGATTTAGCAGTGGAACATACATTTGCAGCTCAAACTTATTTAGACCAATTACAAATAAAATGAAACATATATTACTCATTCTTAGTTTCGCTGCTTTTTTCACTTCTCAGGCACAAACTGGAAATTTAAAAGGAAAGGTAACCGATCAAAGAAACAACCCACTTGGCAATGTCAATATTGCGGTGTCCAACACCAGTTTAGGTACAAATACGGACTATTCCGGGGAATACGAAATTTCAAACCTTGCCCCTGGCTCCTACACCTTAACGTTTTCGATGGTAGGTTTTGGCACACAGAACAAAACCGTAACCGTTTACGCTAACCAAACCACCAACATACAGACCATCAATTTGGTGGAAAGGCAAGAACAGCTCAATGAGGTTGTAGTCGAGGGGAATCAAACCAACAAATTCTCGCGCAAAGCAAGTGTCTATGTGTCAAAAATGCCCCTCAAGGACATCGAAAACCCTCAGGTTTACAATTCCATCTCAACTGAATTATTGCAAGATCAGGTCGTTACCAATTTTGATGACGCCCTTAAAAATGCACCTGGGATCGATAAGCTTTGGGAATCTACGGGAAGAGGAAGCGACGGCGCTGGTTATTTTTCATTGCGTGGTTTTGCGGTGCAGCCCACAATGATCAACGGCTTGCCCGGTTTGACCAACGGCAGCCCAGATCCAGCAAATATTGAATCCATCGAGGTAATCAAAGGTCCTTCCGGAACTTTGTACGGTAGCAGCCTTATTTCTTACGGAGGTTTGATCAACATCAACACCAAAAAACCATTCTACGGTTTTGGAGGAAATATCTCATACACTTCAGGTAGCTACGGATTGAACCGAGTGAGTGCAGATGTAAACACCACTTTGGGCGACCAAAACAATATTGCACTACGCGTTAATACTGCTTACCATACCCAAAACAGCTACCAGGATGCCGGATTTAGAAAGTCCTTCTTTTTTGCACCATCATTGGCATTTCAGGCAAGTGACAGACTTTCGTTCAACATAAACACTGAATTTTACAATGGTAGGAGCACCAATCAAACCATGTTGTTCCTAGATCGTGGTTCGCCACTACGTGTGACCAACTTGGATGAATTGGGTTATGATTTTAAACGTTCCTACACCAGCAACGACTTGTATATCGATACACCAACGTATAGTCTGCAAGGCCAGATGAACTATATTTTGAGTGATTCCTGGACCTCCCAGACGGTAATCTCAAGATCCAATGCAAAGTCAGACGGATACTACTCTTACTTGTACGAAGTAACCACAACGGCAGAAGGTCTTTCAGAAAACCCTATTTCCGATGGTATTATTTTGGCACGCTACACAAGCAACCAAAATTCCGAGACGTTGGGAACCGACATCCAACAAAACTTTATCGGAGATTTTACTATCGGAACCATGCGCAACCGTTTGGTCGTAGGATTGGATTACCTTAAAACCAGAACCATCAACAACAGTACGGGCTATGGGAACCAAGGTTTTGTCTACGTAGGAAGAAATGTAGATGAATTCCAAGCGGTGGTTCCAGCTCTTCACAATGCTTTTGGCACTCCCATGGGAACAGGTTTGTACGATTCCGGTGTGTTGACACAGGCAGGTGCCGACGCAGGGATAGCAACTTTGGCCAATCCGGGAGCACAATTTAGCGAGGCTGAACAGGAAATTTTCAGTGCCTATGCCTCCAACGTGATCAATCTATTGCCAGAATTGTCCGCAATGGCCAGTTTGCGTGTGGACCGTTTTTCCAATGACGGGTTCAATCAGACCGCCTTTTCACCAAAGTTCGGATTGGTTTATCAGCCTATTTTAAACAAAGTGTCCCTTTTTGCGAATTATATGAACGGGTTCAGCAACGTGGCCCCTGTTACTGAATTATCAAATGGAAATACATCCGTGAGAGCTTTGAACCCAGAGCACGCCAACCAGTTTGAGATGGGTACCAAGTTGAACTTGTTCAACGATAGGCTTTCCGCAACTTTCAGCTACTACGATATTAGCGTGAGTGATATGGCACAACGAATCGATACCGATGCCGACAACTATTTCTATACTCAAGATGGAGAACAGACCAGTAAAGGTTTTGAGGCCAGCATAACTGCCTCTCCCATTGATGGATTGAACATTGTGGCCGGATACAGCTACAACGACAGCAAATTGGTGGAAGGAAATGCCAGTTTTACAGGTTTTAGACCAGAAAGCGCAGGCCCCATGAACTTGGCCAATGTTTGGGCCAGCTACCGATTTACACAAGGCACATTGGAAAACTTTGGCCTTGGATTTGGAGGTAACTACGCCAGTGAGAACAAAATCTTCAATAGAACCAATGGTACGTTCGCCATTGATGGGTACACCATTCTAAATGCATCAACCTTTTACGATGCAAGGGATTTCAGAATCACTTTGAAGTTGGACAACATAGCCAACAAGGACTATTACAAAGGTTGGTCCACCATCAGTCCGCAAAACTTGAGAAGTGTTTCTGCCAACTTCACTTATAAATTTTAATAAAACAAGATGAAAAAACTAATCGTAACCCTATTACTCATCACTTTGCCCGTATTGTCTGCCTCCGCACATTACCTGTGGATTGAGACCAACGGCAACGGAAAACTTGGTCAAAAACAAGAAATCCGCGTCCATTATGGCGAATACACCTATGGTGTTATTGAAAAAGTGAAGGGAGAGGCTTTTCCCTTGGTTTCAAAATTCACATTATGGGTCATTGCTCCGGATGGCACAAAAACTGAATTGAGTACGGAAGCCAAGGAAGACCATTACCTTGCCAGCTTTACACCATCAAAAAACGGCGTGTACACCATCGCCTTGAACAACAATGAGATTGATGTGATTGATTATACCGAATACGACTTCGGCATTTTCAAGACACACTATCATTCAACGGCCAAGGTTCTAGTAGGAACAGATGGTGACACAAAAACCGTAAATCCTGAAGGAATTGTAGTGAAGCAATTGGAAAATGATGGGGAGGAAATCAAGCTTCAAGTAGTGTACAAAGGAAAGCCATTGGCCAAAAACGAACTTAAGGTCTATGTTTCCGACCTTTGGTCCAAAACATTGTACACCGACGACAATGGAGAGGTTTCCTTTGCCCTGCCATGGAACACCAAATACATTGTGGAGACCACGACCAAGGAAGAAATTCCAGGCACATATAATGGTGATGACTACGAATTTATTTGGCACTGCGCCACCTATTGTATAAAACGATAACCTATGGCCACCGGGATTACCTTTCTCACTTTTCTAGCTTTTTATCTGCTGTACCGTACATCCCAAAAAATGGCTGCCGTAGATACACTAGGTTTGGGGAAATGGACTGGTACGCATAAAAGAGCATCTCAATATGCCAGTTTGGCCCTAATGATCTTATCATTGGGGCTTAGCTGTTTTTATTGGGGCATTGGCTCTGGAACATTTACCTTTTTTATTGTTTTGATGACGGTTGCCAGTTTGGTGATACTGCTAGCGCCATTGCGATTGTTGAACTACACCTTTTTAACCTTGATATTTGCTTGCTCCCTTATTTTCGAAACGCTATTGTTTTAAACTATGCCCGCCAATAAAAAATACCTGACCCCATCACCATGGCAACGATTTGCCAAAATATCCGCCGCCATATTCGGTGGATTTATTGTTGCGATTATGTTTCACATGGCCTTGGCCAGTTGGTTCGACCATGTAGCCGTGATCATTACCAGTACATTTTCGGCCTTTGTTTTATGGGCGGTTTTAATGGTAGTTGCCTTTATGGGCAAAAATGGCTGGAAAGTTTGGGGCATTTATCTTTTGGCCAGTATAGTGCTCGGCGTCGCATGCTATTTCGGAAACCAAACCAACCCGATCATATAAAACTATGGGAAACCGTATCTACAACATTCTGTTCCATACCCATACTGTAAGCGGTATTGT
This sequence comes from Flagellimonas halotolerans, assembly GCF_035818535.1. Lineage (NCBI taxonomy): Bacteria > Pseudomonadati > Bacteroidota > Flavobacteriia > Flavobacteriales > Flavobacteriaceae > Flagellimonas > Flagellimonas halotolerans. The sequence continues at coordinate 228,864 of NZ_JAYKYV010000004.1, forward strand.
AATCAGCGTTGCTCTTTATGTAATTTTCTTTACAGGTTCTTTTTCCTTTTTTAGGGACGAGATCGCCAATTGGCAACGTGGGCACACCGTTAGCCAAGAAGATGCCCTGCCCAGTGACATCGACGGTCACCTTAACGATCTTTCCGAAGCATATAACCTGTATGGTCGTGATGTGGAACTGCGGCATTATTACAACGATAGAAGTATTTCAGTTAATCTAGGTGCATCCAAAGATTCGCTGGCTTCGGAAGATGATCGGGCTCCTGTATTCTTTTATTTGGATCCCGTTGCCAAAACCAAAACGGAAACCTATGCAGACAACTATCATTTGGGGGAATTCCTTTACCGACTGCACTTTTTAGACCAAATTCCCTACCCCTACGGGAGATATTTGGCGGGATTGGTGGCATTCTTCTTTCTATTTGCCATTATAACAGGAATCTTGGTGCATTGGAACAAGATCGTTTCCAACTTTTACACCTTCCGGCCTTGGGCCAAGCTCAAAACCATGTGGACCGATGCCCATACGGCCTTGGGAGTGATAGGGTTCCCGTTCCAGTTCGTATATGCGGTTACCGGAGCTTTCTTTTTGCTCAAAGGTATTTTGATTCTTCCGGTTGTGATGGGACTATATGATGGAGACCAGAACAAATTGTACGAAGACCTGGAATACAACCATCCAGTTTACGAATTTCAGAACGAAAAATTGGCCAACACCATCAATTTAGACCAATATGTGGATGAAATGAAGGCAGATTGGGGCGATTTTAGAGTGACGGAAACCCACATTTTTAACTACGGAGACAAAAATATGCATGCCGCCATCAGCGGATATCTTGGTTACAAAACCAAACTGAATGGTTTGGGATATCGTATTTATAAAGTAGCAGATGGCTCTATTGCCCAAGAAAAGGTACCCACCACCAACAATTCGTACTTGGATGGGGTAAAAAACATGATGTTCCGCCTACATTTTGGCGATTACGCCGGTTATGGGTTACGTGTAATTTCTTTTATCCTTGGGTTGGTCTCGTGCTTTGTTATACTCTCAGGAATTATGATATGGTTAGTGGCACGGGACAAAAAGAACATCCCGGAAAAGCGTCGTAAGTTCAATAGGCAAGTTGCCAATTGGTATATGGCGATTTGCCTTAGCTTGCTTCCCGTTACCGCTTTGGAATTCATTATTGTAAAGTTTGCCCCAGAAGTGAACATGGGCTTCCTCTACCAAACGTATTTCCCCATCTGGTTGGTGGCCACGGTGTTCTTTATCCTTAAAAAGGATATCGCCTTCACCAACAAATGGACATTGATTTCAGGAGGAACTTTGGGTTTATTGGTTCCGATCGCTAACGGAATTGCCACGGGAAATTGGTTATGGACAGCCTATCAAAATGGACATCAGCAAATTCTTTTGGTGGATCTGCTATGGTTGCTTTTAGGTATTGTTTCCCTTTGGATTGCCTTCTTCAAACTGACAACCAAAAGGTCCGGACTGGTTCCGAGCAAAAGCTAGCTCTTGTAAAATCCTTTGTGGTTAACGGATTTGGCTTCCCGTAATAGTTCAACAACAATCTTGCCGTCAATTTCGTCCATATTAAAATACCGTAGGGACTTCATTACTTTTCTGCCATCGGTCACCAATTTATCCAAATGGACGGTAAGGTGTGCCGAATTCCAAAGGCACATATCCACATGGCCTTTTTTGCGGGAGGCATTGAAGTAACAGAAGGGTCTATCGTTCAAGTAATAGAATGGCAACCTATATTTGAAGTCCAGCCTTAGCTCGGGCACTGTGGTTTCCACCAACACTTGTAATTGGATCAAAATGCTTTTGAACGGTTCGGGTTGATTAAGAATGTAATCTTCTGCTGGGTTCATATACAATTTCCGTAGCGGTATCCTATTTGCTTTTGAATAGTTTTTTTAACAATTTCATTAAAAAAACAGCTACAAAACCTATGACCAGCCCGACCAGAAAATCTTTCAATAAGCTTGGAAGACCAGGTAACAGATGATGAAGATAATCTATGTTGTGATTGAATATCCCCCCGGACACCAATAGCAATGCCAGGGTACCTACAATTGAAAGGCCCTTTATGATATGGGGCAGTGCATTCACCAACACCCCGCCCACTTTGTCAGAAAAACTATCGTCACGATCGTTGAGACGAATAAGTCTGTACCCATAATCGTCCATCCGAACGATCAATGCCACCACGCCATACACACCAACGGTGGCCAGCAGTGCCACCACGGAAACGGTTGCAATTCGAATGGTCAGCGTTTCGTTGACCACGGTGCTCAATGCAATGATGACAATTTCAATGGAAAGTATAAAATCGGTAACAATGGCCTGCTTTATTTTTTTTTGCTCCAGTTCGGGCAGTTCTTCTTCGGGAATATCAATGGGGTCTTCCGCATGTCCTTCCTCCTTACGATGAAAAAGGTACTCATATACTTTCTCCGCTCCTTCATACGCAAGGTACACCCCTCCTAAAATAAGTATGATTGTAATTGCGGTCGGAAGATAGGCACTCAATAAAAATGCGATGGGGAGAATGATCAGTTTATTTAAAAAGGAACCTTTGGTTATGGCCCAAAGCACAGGAATTTCCCTGTTGGACAAAAAACCGGTCGCTTTTTCGGCGTTTACCGCCAAATCATCACCCAAAATGCCTGCTGTTTTCTTGGTCGCAATCTTGCTCATGGAAGCCACATCGTCCATAAGTGCAGAAATATCATCCAAAACAGCAAAAAAACCTGAAGCCATATATGTGTTTTATGGTTAAAGAAACGTCATTGATCACAAGCAAAATAAACAAATCCAAGCATAATGGAGTATTAAAAAATCCAAAAATGCCTCGTTTGCAATGTTATTTAACGCCTTCCAAGGACAATAAAGTGGTAACCCAAACAATTACAGAGGAAAAGAAGATTCCGATGGTATTGGCTGCAAAGGCCTCCCGTTTTTTCATTTTGAAAAGGTACGCCGCTATACTGCCCGCATATACACCTGTACCTGGCAAAGGAATCATTACGAACAGGACAATGCCCAAAAAACCAAACCGCTGTACCTTTTTCCCAGACCCTTTCTTGGCCCTTTGGCCCACATAAACAGCAGACTTTTTATAGAATCGCCATCTGATCAAATACCGATTGATGTGCTCCAAAAAAAACATCATAATGGGGAACACCAATACATTGGCCAAAAAACAGGCTATAAAAACCATATACTCGTTCACCCCTTGGTACATGCCATAGGGTATGCCAACTTTGGCCTCCCCAAAAGGAGATAGGCTCCACAGTATTGCTATGATCAAATCTTTATGCAAGGAATACCATTTTTTACAACCGACAAACCTAGTGAGGATTTTGCTTATTTCCACTTTTGGAAACCTTAAATATTTATTAATTGTGATTTCCGAACAATACCACCAATACCAAAAAAAATGTAACTACTTTACCCTCAGGTTAACAGTATGTAAAATATACTTCTTGCGATTGAAGCATATCATATAGTTTTATAGATTTGACAAAACCATCAACATGAAACTCCAACCTTTTCTAACCTTATTTCTCGCAACCTCCGCTCTATTTGCACAAGAGCATTCGCACCAAAGTTCCAGAACCCTTGTTTTTCCTGATGTACCTGGATACAAAACCTTGAAAACAGACTTGCACCAGCACACTGTTTTTTCAGATGGCAATGTTTGGCCCAATATTAGGGTCATGGAAGCCCTTCGGGATAATTTGGATGTGATTTCGCTTACCGAACACCTTGAATACCAGCCCCACGCAGCAGATATTCCCCACCCCAATAGGAACAGATCGTACGAAATTGCACTTAATGAGGCCAAAGACCATGATCTGCTAATTGTTCATGGGTCCGAAATTACCCGCCAGGCACCCATGGGGCATAGCAATGCCATTTTTATAGCAGATGCCAACAAACTTTTGAAAGACGAGGCCGAAGAATCGTTTGCAGAGGCCAAAAAGCAAGATGCCTTTGTATTTTGGAACCATCCCGCATGGTATGCCCAATCGCCAAGCGGAAACCCTGTTTTGGACGATTTTCAAAAAGAGCGGATCAAAAAGGGAGAGTTGCACGGAATAGAGGTCATAAATACGGTTGATTATTCTGAAGAGTCATTGGCCCTAGCCCTTGAAAATAATTTGACCATTATGGGCACCAGCGATATACATGGCCTTATTGATTGGGATTATGTGGAAAAGGGGCACGACCGCCCCATAACCTTGGTTTTTGCCAAAGAAAGGTCTATTGAATCCTTAAAAGAAGCCTTATTTGCAGGAAGAACGGTCGCTGTTTTTAATTCGCTTTTGGTTGGAAAAGAAGAAAATCTGGTTCCTTTACTCAATGCTTCATTACAATTTGAAGAAGCCAAATACATTAACAACACTTCCATTTTAGGGATTACCTTAAAAAATGTGACCAGCAGCGATTTGATATTCGAAAACCAAATGCCTTACACCTTCTATTCCAGTTCGCCGGTTTTTACAGTACCGGCCGGAGGCACCAAAACCCTACAGATCAAAACGCTGGAAAAAAAGGCCGACCTAAAAATAAAGCTCAAAGCATTAGGGGCTTATACTGCTCCCAAAGAGCATCCGATCGTTACTTGGGATATTAGATTGGAGGAATAGTTTAAGCCACAGAGGAAAAAGAGGACCCGTTGATTACCTGGTCAAAGCCTGTCAATATTTTGCTGACGTACTCTTTTGGGGTTTTATCTGAGATAGACACCCATTTTTTGTCCACATCAACATTAAAGTGAAAACAGGAAAAGTCTGTATCAACATCCAATCGGGACAACAGGAATCGCATGATTCTAGGTCTGAGGCTGTATTCCAAATCGATACAGGTTCTTTGCATTGCTGGATTGTCATCTCCAGAAAACACCCAATTAAATGTCACAGGCTTTTAAGGATTAGGACATACAATATACTAAAAAGCAATGCATTACCAACCTCTGGAAGGCATTTTTGGCTAAAAAGCTATTCTTTTCCGTCAACATAATCTTGAAGATAGGCATACCGAGGGGTGAGCTTTCCATTTTGAGTCATGCGGGCCCGATCGAGAATCCCATCCTTATCGTTGTTAAAGAAGGACGGAATTACATGCTTGGAAAATGCTTCTCCAAAACCTACGCTTGCATCTCGGGGCAATTCACAAGGCAAGTTGTCCACGGCCATTACGGCAATGGCACTTTCATTCTTAAAGTCGGTTTCCGTTTCGGATACGGGGTCGTACCCATAAATGGGTTCTGCTATGGTAGACGGGCGAATGGTTGAAGCCACTGGACCATCGATATCGCAACTGATATCAGCAACTACTTTTATGTTGAAATCGGGCTGTTTGGCATCTTCTCGGGTATACAGATACGGGGCTCCATCCCCATAAAAATGACCTGCTATATATAAATCGGTTACCTTGGCAAAGCGGAAAAAGTCGGATTCATACAATTTTGGGTTTTGGAAAAAATCGGCTTTACTGCCTTTGGTTCCATCTTTACGTTTGGTGTAATGGGACACATCTATTTGGCAATAGACAGGTTCGTTGAATGTGTCGGATAAGTATTCGCCAGGAGACACTTGCTTTACCCCCATGGCATCGAGCATTTCCTTCGCGCCATTGCCCACTCTCCCTTTACCTGTCAGCAATATTTTGATGCTGGGAAGTTCTATCTTTTTCAATTCGACGATAAGTGCCTGTTGATCCAGTAGACTTTCCGCCTTGGGTAATTGGAACAGATCATATTTGAGTCCGTGGGCCCTGAATCCATTGTAGGCACCTACGATGCCAGCATATCTGCCAAAGGCCACAAGTCTACTCCCTTTTTGGTTCGTTATCACTTCGTGATCGTACAATTCGATGTTCTTCTCCAAAATAGCTTGAAGGAGTTCGCGGTTATAGGGTTGTTTTTTAATGGTATGGGAAAAGAAGAAATACTTTTTGTTGGGAATCAATGCCTCTACAGGTACTTCCTTGACACCGAAGAGTACTTCACATGTGGCCATATCCTTGACAACGTTTAGACCTTTATCGGTATATTCTTGGTCCGAAAACACCCGAATTGGGGACGATTCGACCAAAATTTGGGCTTTTGGATATGTGGAAAGGACATTTTGGCATGCTTCTGGGGATAGCACCACCCTGCGATCGGGCGGATTTTTTCGTTCCCTAATGATTCCGAACTTCATATAGTATTTTGGTATAATTGTTGACCAAAATAAGAGTAATAGGCAGGGTAAGCAAACTTTTTATTGTTTGATGGATATAAGTTACCTTTGCCGACCGCTTTAGGGATAGAGGCGATAGCCCGACCGAAATGTTGCGAAGCCAAGCTTTGGTAACGCCCGTATTGCGAAAAGCGTTCTTTGATAAAAAAGTGGGAGATTCCTGCCTTTGCGGGAATGACATTACGGGGCCGACCGGTTTTGACAGCAAGACCAATGGCGATGTAAGCATGTCGAGCGCTGGGATATAGCTCGTAAATCTCATGTTTCACACTTTTAATTGGCGAAAATAATTACGCTCTTGCCGCATAATCTGAATTATAGTAGGATGTGCCTCGTCCCTACAAGGTAGGGAAGCGAGATGTTCCTGAATAGCCCTTGTTGACGGCGATTCGTTTAGGAGCACCAAAAAAGTCAACACAAGGGTGTCCGCTCGCTTTGGCGACACCTCTAAAACCTAAAGAAGCTAAGTGTATGTTAGGCCGTATCTGGTCAGGTATACATCGAAAATTAAGCAGATACTAAGCATGTAGAAAGCATGGTTATTGCTTGTTTGGACGAGGGTTCGAATCCCTCCGGCTCCACTAGATACCCTCGAAACGCTAATGTTTACGGGGGTTTTTTTATTATGGTTGTCAATTTAGTTTGTAGTTTTAAGATTAGGCCACCTCTAAGGCCGCCCTACCTTTTCTCATCATTTCAATCCAGTCATTTAAAGATGCGATAAACTTATCATAAGGCATAATGCCCATATTAAAATACGCCTGATGATGGACAAAAACATCCCTAAAATCCTCATCTGCTAAGTTATGGGTAAATGTAATTACCTCCTCCTTGCTTGTTCCCAATACTAAAAACTCAACTTCTCCCGGGAAATAAAAATCAAAGTGTGATAAAGATGAGATGGCTCTTCTAAGTTCTTCCAGTTTTTTGGTTTCCAAGAAGTAACCGTTTGCTCTCTTCGTCGTTAAATATGCTCACTATACAACTTAAACCTTTGGTTATTTTGTAACGGCTCAAGTCTATTGCTTCTGGTGTCGAACGTTCTTGAACCAAAAAAACCAAAAGATGCTTTCGGGAACAATCTCAGAAGGTAGGGAATAACTTTAGCGGCAGTTACAACTACACCGGCCACATCTCCCTTATTCACCACTATTTGATATTTCCTGTCACTTTTCCGGTGTCGCTTTGCGTAAAACTTGATTGCAAAAAAATCAAGTTCATGTAGCTCAGCCCTTACTATATAATGAAATTTTGTTTTTTTAGACCGAAACTTAAAAACATAGGTTTTTATATGACACGTTGTGTCATAACTTGGAACAGGATGAGTTTGAATAAATTTTAAGGGATAACCTTTATGAGTGATTTTCATTAAGGCACAAGAAGTGGCTCTGAATCAGAATTTAAAGTAACATTCTTCCTTCTTGATAATACTTTTTTGAGAGACTTATTCTTTACATCACTAACCAAAGACCAACCCAATCTCTCTCCTTTAGAGTTAGAAGAAGACGCAACAGATTTTTTGTATTTAAGACCTTTTTTCATGTCAGTCAAATGTTTAGTTTAAATAAAGCTTTATGATATAAAAGTATTACAATAATAATATACAACATATTTAACAACACAAAGTATCACGTTCACAACATATTATAACGAAAAGCGTGTCAAAATCCAACATTTTTAACACTTACCTTTAGGTACATCAACAACTTAATGCTTAACTATATATAGGACGCTGAAAACCAGTAAATATTACATTGAATAGTTGATTTTTCGATATGTTGCACATATGTTACATTAAAATCTAAAAAACAGCCACCCCCCAACCTTGAAACAGCCCTTCAACATCCTCTTTCCTAAATAAAGGATTCTTAGCTTCTTTTGGAGCAGTAAGGTATTGAACACTAATTAAAACACCCCCAAACCAACAAAGGAATGAGGGTGTTCGCATTGAAGAAAGCAATTAAAACAAAAGAATGAAATGGATTGAAAATTACATTTTAAAAAACCAGTACCGGGCTCTAATGTTAAATCCTTATGTCAAAAGAAACTATGCCCGGTATACTAGCCTACATTTGAGTAAAAACAGTCAAAGAATGCAACCATAACTCCGCTTTGAAATAAAGGAAGAATCAATCATCACCTACTTATCAGTATATTACAATGCCACGTTTGTTTCTCTTAAACAGTTACAATTCTGGATCTAATAAACTTGATATTCGTTTTTGTCACACCGTATTCCTGTGCCAAAACCTCCCAATGACTTAGGGCGTACTTGGTTTGATCTATGATTTCATTGACCTTGGATTCTTTTATATTGGCTTCCTCCCCTAATTTCAATAAATGTCCAATTGATGGCGATTGTCCTTCTCCCATGACCATGGTACTCTGTTGTCCCCTTGGACCTGATGAAAAGGTCAGATCATAGGCGGGGGATAATTTCCACTCCCCTTTTTCTCCCATAAGAAAGGAAAAGTTTTTACCATGGTCATCCCGGTTATGGGAGAGCACATTGAATACTGCGAGACGGAACATTTTCTCTACTTCTCGCACATCCTTGGTAAGTACCCCGGTAAGGGCGATCAAATCCTCATAGTCCAAGGACGGTATTCTAAAGTTCGAATGCAGTAGACCACTGGCAGTATGCATATGAAGTCTTTTGTCTCCTTTCCTGTCGAAGCGTTGGGTAGCAAAATAACCGGAACCCTTTGCCGCTTCAAATAGATGTACGGGCATCATCTCCACACCAGCATCCTTGGCCATAAGGGCATATACATACTCGATTGCACCGGCATCGATACCATCGCTACCATTGGCAAATTTGACCAGCCAATACTCATGGTTAGGACCAAGGTCATGTTTTCCCGAGATAATATGGGTTTTCGTCCTATCCAAACCAATAAGGGCTTTCGGACGTGCTCCCGCGGATGAACCATTCAGATCTATCAGCTCCTTCAGCACCTCATCGGCCGTTCCATCCAAAATCTCCTGTGTGTACCGGGAAAGTATATCCAGATTTATCTCATCCTTTTCAACGTCTATCTCACTATAATCAGGTTCATACACCAAAGCCCCGAGTCCTGTTTTACCAACATGGGCCAACCGGTCCAGAGAGGAAAAATCATCTGGCAACAAATTTTGACTTCTAATATACCGATCAAACAGCAGCCGCCCCCATCCATCCGGCAGGCTGTCATTAAAGACACCGGGCAACCCCTCGAAGGATTGATAATCGAACACCTGAAGTCCCGGACCAAGAGGAAGTTTGATCGGGGATATCTCCAAGCCCTTTTTTATGAAATCCGTGTCGTATTCAAAATATGTTTTATAATCACGAATGGCCAAACGGCCCACTGGGATAATCTTTTTTCCAAAATCTATCCCGACCTTTAATTCATTTACAGAAATATAAGTGCTCATCCGTGTTTACCCCTTTTAGGCTTTTTGTCATCTTTGGCCAATACATCATCGATGGATGAGAAATTGCTTTCCATGGGTTCAGTAGCCTTTATAAGCTTATCCATGCATCCAAGCGTCAGGGCCAACTTCAAAAAAGATTCCAGGGAAATGCTTCCCTTTTGTTCGAACTTGCGCAAGGAGGATAGGCTTACCCCTGAGCGCTCTGACAACCCCTTTTGGGTCAGCCCCCTTCCAAGACGCAGATCCCTCATGTTCCGAGTGATTATTTTTTGGGCTTTATTTTGCGTTATAAGTGACATTATAGTATTAGTTATGTGTAAATATATGAAATAATTACTATTATAATAGTAGTTATATTGGAATTTACTTACTTTTAAAATGAAACGTATTTTAAGAAATTCAACCTCAACTCCTATGTAGAATGTCATCTGTGTCCGAATCTTTCAAAAAATGACCATAGTATATCTTTTTGTCGGATAAAATGAGTACCGTTCCAGGTATTACAAAAATCTGATTTTCAACTCAGTTTAGTCAAATATTGAATGGCTAAAATTTTCCGTTCTTGTGGTCTCAACCATCCAGCACATCCACATAGCCAATACCCCTTAGAAATAAGCCAATAATATTTTCTTTTATTTTGTGTCTAGTCGTATCTACCACTATAACTACCTAGGCATTGAAACCTATTTTCAACTATTGGCAGATGCCGAAAAGAAGCATTTCCCTGAAAAGTTGGTTTTTGGTGGAGAAGAAGACTTGCTCTATGAGAAAAGAAGAGTTTCCGTTGTAGGTTCAAGAGCCGCTTCAAAGGAAGGTTTACAACGGGCAAAGATCATATCAAAAACTTTGGTCAAGCACGACATTATAGTAGTAAGTGGATTGGCAAAAAGAATAGATACAATAGCCCACCAGACAGCAATTGATTCAGGAGGTAAGACCATTGCAATTTTGGGGATGTATTTAAACATTTGATATTTAATATTTTACAACTAAATTCCTAATACATAGATTTCCCCAAATATGAAGAAGAACCATTTTCACCGGATTGTGCAGCCAGGGGGGCAACATGCTCCCAAATAAATTATCCAGAGGGGTCAACATGCTCCAGAATAATCTAAAACTTTAGATATCTTATTTTTGTAAGGGGGGGGGCAGCATCCGCCAGAACGGCAGTCGCCTATAAGCCGGGCTGTAGAGGGGTCAGCATGCTCCAGCGTATCCATCCAGGAACCTATCAAAGTTTGAAGCAATATTTAATAGAACATGAAGGTTTTCAACCCTTAAAAGACAACGCTTTTGTACTCCTATGGAAAGGCCGTATCCAAATCGACCTCCTTCCATTTGGAAACATTGCTGATGAAGATTCGAAAGTCAGCATAGAAGGGGTTGGTCTGACCAGTGTGAACATGTCAGGGTCTATGGAAGTCTATAATGTGCAAATATTTAAAATTAGACAAAAAATTAGCGGGGGCATGCCCCCGCTAATTTTCTATTTACACACTTTATGAGATAGTCCTGATAAAAATCCTTTTCGTCAAAACCCTTTGCGACTTGGGTTAAAGAGCTTTGAAAGCTTTTATCTTTTTCCTTTCCAAATACCGCACTATCGAACTCAGATTTCATTTGGTTTACTACCTCAAAATATGCCTCTAAAGTTGGATAGTTGGCTGCTCTCGTAGTTAACCCTTTGGCATCTAATTGCTCATGGTCGTAATCATCTAACAAGCTTAAACCTTTGGCATATACTGTAAGCCATTCATTATCTTCTACTTTTTCTTCAATGGCCCTGCTCAATATTTGTATGCCTCCTTTTAGAAGCTGTACTTCTTGCTCCTTTTGAGCCAAACGTTTTTCATTTACAGCGTAGCCTTGAATCAGATATTCCTTTAGAATATTGGAAGCCCATATTCTAAATTGTGTTCCTCTTTGAGATTTTACCCTATAACCTACAGAAATTATTACATCTAAATTGTAAATATTCACGTTGGAGATTTGTGTCTTCCCTTCAATGGCACCATGCTGAGTGGTTGTCCGGGATTTCCGGACAACCAGTTTTTCATCCAGTTCACCTTCTTTGAAAATGTTTCTTATATGCTCCGAAATTGTACGTTTGTTTTTTTCAAATAGTTGACCCATTTGCGCCTGTGTCTACCAAACGGTATCTTGCTCAAATTGAACGTTTATTTGAGTAGAACCATCATTTAGCTTGGTAAATCTCTATTTGCTTATCCGTATTCATATTGTTATGAACTGATATCTCCGGTTTGAAATTATTTTTGCTTAAACACTTTCAGTAGCAAGTTATCGTTTATTTGAACTTTACTTAAGGTGTTTTGGAAAATCCATCCGATCGCCCAAAACTCTTACAATGAATATTTTCTCATTTTCCACAAAAAAAAATATGACATGTGCCTTGTACCTATAGCGTAGCAACATTTTGTCCTTTACTGCCACATATCTCTTTCCGAGTTCAGGGTTGTCGCCCAAATCAGCTAAAATAGTTTTGAGTCCCTGTGCATATTTTAAAGATTGCCCCTCACCGAACTTTTTTATTGTGTATTTGGCAATGGCCTTCAAATCTGCCTTTGCCTTTGCACTAATGACAAATTTATTTTCCGGCATTGTGCTCGTTTATGGCTTCTTCCCAAATACTATCGATAGTAACATCGGTCGGACCGCTTTCAATTCCTTCGATCAACGCTTCGTTCAAATCAACGATACGTTTTCTACGCTCTTGATCCTTTCGAATTATGTCCCTGATATATTCGCTGTCGTTCGTGTAGAACCCTTGCTCGATCAAACTTTTGACAAAGGCATCTTGTTGTTCCGTAAAAGTGATGGATTTTCTAATTACCCCCATATTGAACCAATATTATTAATAATGATTCAATTTAAGCAAATAATTTGGCATAGACAACAATCGTTTATTTGAACTTTATCTATTAAGAATTGAATCTCTATAATCAATCCATTTTTGTAGATTTCTTTTGGACTTTTCAACATCAAAGAATAAAGGGCCAGGAAACTATCGGACCATTTGCCTGTTGTTTTGCGGTTCAAATTAAGGATTATTGAATAGACCCAAGTCTATTTTGATGTATGTAAAGTACAGATGCCACCAATATGATGACCAACAACATGACCAGACAACCACTGTTTTTTGATTTTGAAAACGCTTTACGGTAGGTCAGACCTGGAATCCCTGTCCGGATGGAATACCCTTTCGAACTCAAACTGCCGCGTTTTCCACGATAACTTGGTGTAATGCCTGATTTACTAATATTCAACCCAATACCTTTTCCAAGTGAAACGCGTTTATTGAATCTGAAAGCCATTTTACTCCTTGTTTAGAATGAAATCTTGAATAATCTTATCCATATGTGTTGGCAAGTCAGCCTGCTTAAGCTCATATTTTTTTACGTTCATTACATCGAGCCATTTGCTCCAATATGTTCTGATAACATCCCCTTCATAGGGATTGCCCTTGTTTGGGTTGATTCCCAATACAAGTACTTCGAGATGGGAAAGGTCTTTACTGGCCACCATGAACCCAAAATCTTTCTCATCCATTTGTTTTTGCCATTCTCCATTGTTCAATCCATTTTTATCAATCCATTGTGGAGTTAAATAACTCGTTCGGTTTCCTTGGTTCATCTTGGCGTCTTTATGGAAGATATAACCATCAGTCAGAATCACCAGTATGTTTCGATACCCATCATCTATGCAGTAATCATCGACTTTGTTCTTGAAAAAGCCCCAAATGTCCGACCCTACATAATTGTTGTCGTCTATGGCTGCCTTATAGATGGCCCTTGAAATGGAACTAAACTTTTCAGATACCAGTAAAATAGAATCTTTGGACACATTGACTTTCGTGAAATGTGTCTTCAGTTCACCAACCTTCTTGTTCAAGGTTGGGTCAAATGGTTCGGGATCTATAAAAACCTGGATCTTGTCATCCATTTGAATAACCTTCTTATGCAATAAATGCCATTCAAAACTTTTGGCAACCGATTCCAAATACCCAATATCCCTTTGATAATATTCCATGGCAGGTGCAGGATATTTTTCAGGGTTTATCCTATCTGAAAGATCTAGCAAAATGCTAATGTTTAAATCATTGCTGGGAGAAGTGGATTTTACCTCGGTAATAGGTTGTTCTTCCTTTTCAGCCGTTTCTGCTTTTGCATCTTTTTTACAGGAGTGCAGCGATATGAAAGTAGTAATTACTATTAAAATCTTCGTCTTCATGAAATCAGTTTATAAGTTTATACAACCTGCCTTCGTAGCTTTCATCGGCTATTTCGTGTTCTTCCAAATGTTTTCGCTCTTCTTCCCTGCATTTAGCTAATAATTCATCCCTTCTTTTTAAGGAATCAAAATTATCGGCTATGGCCAAAAACCATCCTTTTACATATTCGGCATGATAGGTTAGGTAGTGCTTGTTGGAAAAAATGAATCCATCAATGGTTCTTTGTAGGTCATTGATTTTCCCTTCTATTCCCGAAATTTCTTCCTTAATTGGATTAATCTTGCTTATCAACTTGCTGATTTCTTGCCGAGCATTTTCAATATCTTCCCTTTTGGATCGGATGAAGGATTTGATCTTGTCGAAATTGTCATACTCTTTCATGATAAAATCGAACACCAATCCCCAAATAATATAGACTACAAAACCTGCAAAGATGATACCCCAAAATTCCGGTGAGGTAAAAGCTATTCCAACATCAAATGGAGGGGAATTCAATGTTTTGTCAAAGTCATAAATCTTCTTCTCGATTTGATAAGCCAAAATAGCATCAAATATAAAAGTGACCACAAACAAGGTTCCTATCTTCACATAGGACAACCAATTTTTATGCTTTTGAAACATGTGTATTAAATATCCCAACCCCATAAAGGCAAATGGGATAGTGGCAACAAACACACCTTCTAACCAACCATCTGCAATTGCCTTAGATAAAGCATTGGCATCAAAAATGGCTGCTGAAATTTCATCATCAGGATCAAAAGTTTTGAAAAAAGCAGAATATGAAGCAGATATATAGAAGACCAATAGATAAAAGGTAATCGGAATCAAGACAATCAAACCCAAATAAAATTGCGCTTTGGGTTTCTTGTCCACATCCTCCACATATTTTTCGGGATTATGCTTTACATCGGCAATCTCAGATTTGAACCGTTGTATTTTCTCTTCCAGCTTGCCGATGGTCTCTTCCAAAATCACCCTTGCAGTTTTCCGTTTCTTCAGTTCTATTTCATACTTGCTCCTTTCTTGGACATAGGGTTCTTTTAAGGATTTCTGAAGTCTCTCATCTTCCCTACATTTTCCTTTATAGTCCATATAAACATCCTGCAAACAAGCCTTAAAGACCATGTGGTTGCCTTCAGCCTGTTTGGATGAACCATAACCACTCTCAAAAAAAGTAAGTTTTATTTTTTTAAGGTTGTCTTCCTGTGGGCGTACCGCTTCAGGTTCGGAATTCTTTTTGATTGAGAATATTTTTTTTAAAGGGCTCATATCAATCGTTCATTAGGTGCATTAATTGCTTTTTGGAAACATTCTGTTCAGCGTTTTCCAATAAAAACCCGCAGATGTCGTCCACGTTTTCTTCCAAAAAGCCAAACTTTAGGCAATACTTTTTGAGTGTATTGACCTCATCCTCAGTTGCTATACCGTCAGCCCAAATCATAAGTGCCAGATCGTATAGATATTCAATTTTGTCCTCCAACTCCTGTGGTACGCTAGAATCTTGGGACGGATTGAGCAGTACTTCGTTCAATTGTTCCTGGGCCAATCCCCTTTCCTCTGCGAATCGATATAACATTTGAAGTTCCAGCACATCAAAATTATCATCAGTAAACGCCATTTGATATAACCTTAAAAAATGGCTCTTTAACTCCAGTGAAATATTCATTTTATCCATGGTTGTTTTTTTTTAGTTTTCACAGGCTATCCCATCATTGTCCCTATCCAAATTTGAATAACAGGTCTTATTTGTTTCAAATGTTGATTGTGCCTCTTCTTGGGAAGAAAAATCGGAACAGTTTCTCTTGGCACAGGGTGATTCGCTATCACTGGTGCACGATACGGAAACCAATAGAATTATGAAAATCATCATCAATCCCATACAGCCTCCCTTGTAATTATTGCTTTTTAGACTTTTCGATCTTTTGCTCACAAAATGTCCTTGGACATAAGTTCCATCCTTCTTGTAATATCCTTTGCGATAGCCCATGGGTTATGAAGTAACGGTCAAGTCATCCACCTCAGCTACGGGGGCATCCCGTTTTACGGCAGCAATGCCATTCTTACAGTTCTGCTTTGAACTGTACATTTCGCTGGTGGCGATAACCTCCCCACTTCCTTTGGATCGGAGGTTGAAATAGTAATCGCCACTTTTGCTTTTTTTGATTTCAAATTTTGGAAAGGCCATTTGTATTGGTTTTAATGGTTTGTTTCCCAAACGTAACCCCATTACTTGGCAATTCCTTACAGATTTCCGTAATGCAAATAGGTGATAAGAAATACTTTATCCGGTCAGACGTCCAAAAAGCTCTCAGGTAAAACTGATAAGGGCGCACAAGCTAGATTTCGACTGATAGTCCATCCAGCAGTTGCTCTTAAGATTTGTAGAAAATATGGCATTTTTAGTCCTCCCAACCGCAAAGGGTGCGGCCCATTTCCTTGGCCTTTGCCAAAGTGACTTGGTAGATCTTGGTGGAACAGTTGGAAAGACCCCTACAATTTTTGCGGTAGTGGTACTTTTTGCTTCCCTTTCCCATACAGACATAGACGTTGGTATCCAAAGAAATAGGTGTATTGAAACTACTTGTCCATAGAAAAAGCAACGGAAGTAACAGTATCCTAGCCCTCATACAAATCTATTGTTCTCAATAAAAGGTCTTCAAATTGATAAATATCATCCACCGTTTCAATCAAGTGCCGTGTCTCGTCCTTGTTTTCATCAAAGGTCCCTAGGTATTTGTTCCCTCCATTGAGATGCAAACGGCATAGTGGCTTTCGGTTATTGTCATCCAGCAAGATACCAAAATAGGATTGGGTATCCCTATGTACAATACGATCAATCGAAAGTTTCCTACGCAAAATGGCCACTACGATTCGATATCCTTCAAGTTCCTCCTCCGTGGTGTCGACTTTACTCACCTTTTCTGGCTCCTTGTCCTCTTCCTGTTGTTTTTCCGCTTCCTTATGAAGCGCTGAATTCAAGCGATCGTTCACCTTCTCGCCAATGGTCTGGATAAAGGCCTTGCTTACCAAATCGGTGAATTCCCCCATTACCTTTTCAGTAAGCCGGCCAGTATAGATCCGTGATGCGAAGAGCCTGACAAAATCATAGCTTGGCGCTTGTAGTTCTTCGCCAATAAGTTTTTTGATTTCCTTGGTATATTTTAGGGAGCTCGCGTTGTCCACTATCGCATCAACGTTAAAGTTCTTCTTGTGGAACTTGGCAATTTCGTTGACCACATTCTCCTTTAACTGGGTGATATCGAACTCTAAAAAAGGTTTTTCGTCCATTTTATTGGCCGATTCCAAATCGGTGAAAAATTGATACTCGATACCGTTGGTCAACAGGGCAAAACGAGTTTTCGTAGTATGGAAATACCGGAACAATTGGGAGTTGTGGGCGTTCAACTTTTCTTTCCAGTTCTTACACTCGATGATGATTATGGGGTCACCATGCTGAAAAATCGCATAATCCACCTTTTCCCCCTTTTTCAATCCAAGGTCTGCGGTAAATTCAGGTACTACCTCGGTAGGGTTGAAGGTGTCGTAGCCCAATAAATTGATGAATGGCAACACAAAGGCATGTTTGGTAGATTCCTCGGTATCGATTTGCTCTTTGAGCTTGATTACTTTTTCCGCTAATACCTTAAGTTGGTTCTGAAGTTCCATGTTCCTATATATTTTTTGACAACCAATTGGTACAATCACCGCTTAGATTATGCGAAGCCCAATATCCTTTTAATCCAACAACAAGGAGTTCATCGTCTCCATAGATGTGTTTGGAGAGTCTATCCCTTAATAATGCACTGGTTTCATTGGATTTGACCACCCACATCGAATCGAAGCATTGCCTACAATTTCCAATTCTTTGTATTTCTTCAACCAATGGTTGATAATTCCGAATTGGGGCATGCAAAACATATGAAATTAGAAACGACCCCATTTTACCGATAGCTGGTTTTACATCCCTTTTTATCGCATGTAATTTCCTCAACACTTTCTTCCCAATGCTCTGGCTTTGCCCTTGTGTCAAATCCACAATCTGTAATCCCCCCCTTGTATCCTTTGTGCACTTCTCCTGTTGGGATATGTTTAACTGCCATATCGATAGTATTTGATTATATTTTCAAACCTACCCCTATAAAAAGTTAATCCCTTACAGATTTCTGTAAGGGATCCAAATTTGTCATATCGAACAAATGAAAAAGAATGGATTCTATTTCCTGAAGTCCAATACGACTGTCCAATGGTCAGTGACGTTGATTTTTTATTCACCTACTTGTTCCAAATGGCCCTTCCATGCAGCAGGAATCTCATTCAGGTCGTAAACCTTCAATCCATTGTTTTGGTTACTCGCTGTAGCTTGGATCAAAGTTTCATTAAGAAATTCGGTTTCCAACTTGTACATAGCACCGGTTGCCGGGTCAATTATGAGCATACCTATAAGTCCTCCCAAGAGCAAATTCCCAAAATACCACCCATCAAGCTTGAAATCGACCGGTACAGTCTTTGTATCATATCCTGCTTTTGAAAAAGTTACTTGATACCTCGCTTTACCGAAAAAACCACTTCCTGCTTTAAGTTTTAGTGTGGCAGGTGTCTGCCCTGAAAAAATTTCAATGCCCTTTTTATCCTTTATTACGATTTTGGCCTCGCTAGGAGCGCTATTTATTGAAATTGGATAGCTTCCCTTGCTTACTATGGAAGCACAACTTGAAAAGAGAAATGTGGCTGCCAAAAAAATGGCGGTCATTTTGGTGGTTGAATTTTTGATCATTTGTTTGTTGGATTTATCCTACTCATCTGGCTTTTCGGTCCCGCCTCGTTTTTTAAGTGTGGTTCCTGAACTCCACTTTGGTTTGTTTCCAATGGTAAATAAGCCATTGTGTATTTATGACATCAAACATACTACCCAGCAAAAAAAATCCCTTACAGATATCTGCAAGGGAAATTCAAAGGTTTACTAAAAAACTCTTGATCAGATCTTTTCCTCCCGAATCATTTTGGCGATTAAATGATTGGTATTCTTGGCCCCGAATTCATCGAACATTTTACTGACCCTTTTGTCTATGGTACTTTCACTGTTGGGGGTGATATTATCCTTTTTGAACTTTTCCGAAATCTCCTTTTTGGTAAGCCCTTCCGCCAAGCTTTGAAGTATCATCAGGTCGAACTCTTCAAGTTCAAATACGTTATTGGAAACGTTCAGATCAATACCGGGGGAAACATAGGTACGGTTATGGTACACTTCCCGAATTGCTCTTACCAATTCCGTAAGGCCATGGCGTCCCTTGCAGACATAGGCATTGATTTCTTGGTCCTTAAAGAGTGCATCGATCTTGGACGGGTTATCCTCCATGGAATTCACGATGACCTTTATTTCCGGTTGCAGATTTCTGGCAGCCTGGATCAGTTCCAAACCAGAGGTGAGTTTGCGCTCCACATGGTCTCCTTTAAAAAACAAATCGGTTATCAATAAGCCGAAAGGTTCCCTTTGATCTACAGCATACTTTAAGCGATTGTATGCCTTATCACAATAGAGTTCGTCGCGGATGATCGGGATTTGTAACTTCTCGCGCAACATTTCAGATATCCCTTGATTGGTATCTTGAAAATCCTCCGCGAGCAATATTTTTTTGAACATAACAATACGTTGAATTATAAAGGTATCGTGATATGGGCCTTAAAGCCCTGACCTTTATGGGAATCAAAAGTAATGCTTCCTCCAATAGCCTGAATACGCTTTTCTGTATTCCAAAGACCATTTTTGGCATTGAGTTCCTTCAGTGACGCCCCCACTCCATTATCCGAGTAATTGACCGTCAATACTTTTTCTGTGGATTTGAAAACAATGGTGATCATATCGGCACTACTATGCTTGCCCATATTGATCATCAGTTCCTGTATAGCCTTGAAGAGCACTTTTTGTGATAAAGGGGCCATTTCATTCCATTGGACATCCTTGACACCGGTCATGAAAAGGTTCGCATCGCTCGGTGTCCTAAAGCGAAGCATTTCCAAAAACGCTTCCTTAAAATGCGTTCCTATTGCCACTTCATTGACCTCCCTCGAAAAATTGCGGCTTTGATTGTAAAGGCCATCCAATTTATCCAAGACCGCTGTCCTATCCACGTCCGCATTGATCATCAACATGGTCTGGTTGAGTCCCGCCCCGAAATCGTCATGTAACCTTCTGGACATTTCCGCTTCGGTCTCCAATGTCGCCTCCAACCTTGTCAATCTATTTTGTTCCTTTAAATGTCTCGTCCGTTGTTTAAAAAAATAAATGGCAAAACCCAAGCCCAATAGCATTGTCAAGGAACCTAAGTAGGATATCGTTTTTTGATTTCGCTCCTTTGCGGTCAACAACGCTTGTTCCGCCTTCTCCTTCTCTAAGCGCAAAATGGATTCCTGTTTTATTTTATCGTCATACTTGTATTTGGCAAATTGGGTCTTGACCTTCAATTCCTGCGAATCAAGACTATCGGCCAACAGAATATAGCGGTCTCGGAGCTTGACATTTTCTGGGTCTATTTGCATGAGAAATTTCAAGGCATCAATCTCTGCCCTTGGGACCTCGATTTTTTTGGCCACTTGGATCACGGTATCAAAATAGGCCTTGGCCCTATTGGACCTATCTTCCAAATGAAACTCACCTAGATGCGTATAGCTTGCCAATTGCCCACGCCAATCCTTTTTCTCCTTTCTTATTTGGAGGGCCTTTTGGAAAGAAGCGCCAACATCCTTTTTCTCTAAAAGCCATTGGGCATAGGACAAATTATCCAATATCCTTGCATAAACCACAGGAGTGGAATCCAAGGCTGTATTTCCCACGATCTTATCTAAAAGCGCTATGGCCTCTTCATATCTTCCATTATCGATATAGGTGGCGGCAAGATTGTTCTCAAATGCGATCCTGTCCTCCAATGATCCGCTATTTTTAATGGCCTTGGTATAATAGAATATGGCATCCTCGAAGTTCAATAACTTCCTATGATTGGTGGCCAAGAGTCCATAATATTGAACCATTTTTTTGATGTCACGGGATTCCCTTAAAAATTGCAGGGCCTCGGTCACGGTTTCCTTGCTTCCAAAAAAATCATTTTGGTTCTTCTGTATCACCCCCATAAGCAATAAGCAATTCCCTGTCCAGCTACTATCCTTTGCCAATTCGAATTGGCTTTTGGCCGCACTGTAATTTTCAAATGCCCTGCTATAATCAGATTGGATCCGATCATAATAATACCCCATTAGGTAATACTGGGATGCCTTTAATCTAGGCCTATCAACTTCGGATTGCATTGTGACGAAACTGTCATGGTGGGCCACCAAGCTATTGTAGTCCCCAGCTTGAAAGAGCAAGGAACTTTTTTTGTACATCAACTTGCCCAAGATGGAATCCGCTTCCAGATCTTTAGCCAAAAAAAGGGCCCTGTCTATACTTTCCCTTTTCTCTTCCAATGAAACATCCTTGCTAATGGAGCGAGTATAATAGATGTTTATACTGTCGTTTTTATCCGAAACATCCCTTGTCCCATCTTTATCGAACGGTACACAGGAAACTAAAATCGTCAATATGATAAGGAATGGGTACCGTTTCAAGAATAAAGAAGTTGTGGTTCATTAAAAAAAGCCATGTCCGATTTACAGACATGGCTCAAATTAATGAAATTATTCTTATTGATCACCTTCTCCGGGGGGCGGTGGAGGTGGTGGTGGGGTCGGATCTTGGTCGTCACCTTCGGTAGCGACCATGTCATATTCGCTCTCGATCTCAGCCGTATCCGTAGTGGAACAAGAGAACAGAAACATATTCAGAACAACGGCCATCACGGCCAAAAACACTTTTCTCATCTTTATGAAATTTTAAATTGAACAAAGAGGTGGCCGTCCGGAATTTTCCGGAGGATTTTTGGTTTTCAACCACCCGTGAGTTTTGGAGTACTCCTTTGCTATTTTTGGAAAGTGGAAACTGTAAGCGACCCTTTAGGTTACTTTCCAATGGACCTTACAGGCCGCATTACAGCATCCCATAAAAATGAACTTTCTAGAAAAGCCATGTTAGCAACACATAGCGGAATCCATTTTCTGAGACAAAGTAAATTGAAGTGTTCATTTGCATTGCAGACAGCGATTGGACTTGTATTGGACATTTTTTAGACATCAATAAAATCAGGGGTTCGGAAGGGTTCAGCAATATGATTTGCCTTTTTAAAATTTGTACTTTTAGTCCAATGGATGAAAAATATATAGCAGAGATTGTTCGGAAGGTCTTTGAAAAAGCGAAGACGGAGCATGCCTCCCACTCTAGGTTTGCATTGTCCAGTCATATCAGCGACCATAGTGAACTAAGTTCGAAAACCTTGGAGAGGGCCTATGACAGATACATCAACAAAAAAAAGAAGTATGGTGCCCCACAAGCGGAGAGTGTAGATCTATGCTGTAAATATCTAGGCTATGACAATTATGCTGATTATGTAAAAAACAGAAAAACAGTCCCTGCCACAAAATGGACCATACCCATCCTCGTGGTCGTTTCCTTGGTTTTGGCAATCGTGATAGGGATATATGGGAACAATACAAATCCCACAGGTGAAAAGGCTGAAAACCAATGCATGGCATGGGCCGACTCCATATATGTAAAAGTGCCCTGTACTTCCAAACCCTATTCTTCGTTTGGAACCAAGGTGGAGCCCATGGATATATCAAAGCTGAAGCATTTTAAAAAAGTGGATGTCAACATGGCAACGCAATTCTTTTCGCAGGATGATAAACCCTTACTATGGTACCATAAGAACAAGGAGGGGGAGATTGAATATTTTACGGCTCCAGGACTACATCCGACCAATGACGAAACCTTGCGGAAGATTACCCCTTATATCATCCAGACCTATGTTCCTGTGCACTCCTATAAAAAGGACTCCTTCTTGGAATAATACCTGCATTTTAAAATGCATAAAGTTTGAATAAAGCGCAAGGATAATTCCAGTCCAGGATATTTGGGTCTGAGACTCCCTCGTTTAAAAAGCGCTCCTTCAAAAGCAACATAATGCACTGCCCCCATAATCGATACCTCCCATAACCAAAGCCAAAACATTTCGAAAAACGAATATCCCATCAAAAATCTCCGGTTTATAGGCACCGGAGCGGCCCTTTATGGCCTTTAGACCATCTCACAAACGGTTTCAAAGAGTTGTTTATCGAAACGTTTCTGATGTGAAAAACTTCGTCTCAAACTACAGTGCAATACCGCATTAAAGGCATTGTAGCCCAATCAGAGGTTGGGAGTAGTACCCAATAGTACGGCCTAACGAGCTAGGATCTCGATGACCTCACGGGCCCTTTTGGAGGGATTATCATTGGTATCACTGCACTCATAGCAAAAGAGCTTGGTCTGATCGAGCACCTTCTTAAAGGCCTTAGTGTCCAATAGTTTCGCCGAGATTATCTGGTGGTACCTATCGGAGATCGTATAGAATTCATTGTCCATGAATTTACGGAACAATCCTTCCAACTCGGGCATAATCAGGTTCACACTGTTCTTATGGTGCTTGATGGAAAAACCGATCTCCGTTTGGGCCACATACAGTCCTTTGGAGTACACCCTGCGACCGTAACGCCACTCCGTACAATCGCACATTCGCCAGTTCTCACGATCAACTACAACAATTATTTTCACTAAATTGCCTTTGCCACTGTTCCTAACTGTGCATATAGCGAATGTGCGTTTAATGGCTGCCCTAGCTTTTGCCCCGCTGTGCAGGACAACGCTACTCGCCATATCCGCGTGGCCGTTTACAGTAATGTAGAAAACGAGTTAAACTAAAAGTAACAAAATTATGGACAGAAAAGAATTTTTAAAAAACTCGGCAATTTTAGGTGGAGCGACAATCCTACCGATCAACAACGTTTTTTCACAAAATGTGACAGAAAATGGTATTGACAAATTAGTGGACAATAATGGGAATTTCATTCAAAAATCACTTCCATACAATAAAACTTTTTTGGAGCCATATATGGACGAGGAAACACTTCATTTGCACTTTGAATTTCATCACGGTGGAGCAGTTAAAGGAGCAAACAAAGATTTGATTAAAATTAAGGAACACCTAAAATCGGGCGATTTAGACCAAGTGGATTTGTGGACACGAAAGTTAGCTTACCATTTTTCAAGCCACGTACTTCATTCTATTTTTTGGACGAACTTAACAAATAAAAAAACTGAACCCAAGACCGAACTTTTAAAACAGATAGAAAAGGACTTTGGCTCATTTGATAGGTTAAAAAGTTACATCGGAAAAATATCAAAAACTGTAGAAGGTAGCGGTTGGGGAATTTTGGGCTACCAACCTTATTCGGACAGCTTGACATTGCTACAGTGCGAAAACCATCAAAAATTAACACAATGGGGCGTTATTCCGATTTTGGTGATTGATGTTTGGGAACACGCCTATTATTTGAAGTACAAAAATAAAAGAGCTGAATTTGTTGATACCGTTCTTGAAATTATCAATTGGGATAATGTAGCTGAACGATTTATGACAGCAAAACGACTTACAAAATAAACACTACTGCCAACAATGGTCCGTTCCTCCATAAGCAGACACGTGCACAAGCCCTTGAATAGCGGAAACTATGCTTTGCATTAAAAACACAAAACTTGGGCAGAGCCAACCTATTTGGCACAGGATGCCGAAGAGAATTGGGATATAAACAAGTTGGCAGTAATCAAAAAACAAGACGGACAGATGGACATTACAACAAACTATAAGGTACCAAAGGACACCAAAATAGGGCACGTACACTTGAAGGTTTCCAACCTACAGCGCTCACTCGACTTCTACTGCGGACTATTGGGTTTTGAAATTACAACGACCTATGGCACTGACGCCGCCTTCATATCTGCGGGAGGTTATCACCACCACATTGGCTTAAACGTTTGGTATAGCAAGAACGCCCCTCCAGCAGCAAGAAATACGGTCGGACTATTTCATACGGCAATACTGTATCCAACAAGAAAAGACCTAGCAACCATTCTCTATCGCTTACAACAGGCCGACTACCCGTTGACAGGGGCTTCTGATCATGGCGTTTCAGAGGCCTTATATTTAGATGACCCTGACGGCAATGGTGTTGAACTATATTGGGACAAACCGAAAAACCAATGGCCACAAAAATCTGATGGCTCATTGGATATGTATACCAAACCCCTTGACCTTGATGGATTAATGAACGAAATAAATGGGCTACGGCCTATGTAGTGGGTGGCTCCGCCATTACATGACGGCGTGCGCCCCCTCAAAACCACATTGAACATCTGTAAGCTACCCTTCAAACCGAATGTTTCCATGTATGTGGGAAGGGTAAGATTTCCCCTATCCAAAATTAAATACACTTCATGTCCGAAGAATAAAAAAACTGCCCGAAACGCAATTATGGAACACTGCCAATGAGTTAAGGGGCAATATGGATGCCGTCCTTAGTATAAAACTTTCGGTAAACTCAATCAACGACAATCACATCCTACGGGGTTCCCTTTCCGTATATCTCGTAGACCAAAACAATGATATGACCTCCCAGTCATTGGTCGATCAACAAACCACGGTACGCAGAATTCTCAACACTGATAATCAGGAATTCGACGATATCTTTTATGGAATATCCCTTGGAAGTTATATAGAAAGTCTTTTGACAACGGAACAGGCATCGGATGGGGCCTAATACTATTGCCCAATAACTATAGTTCCACCAAAAGAATATTTAAACGGGTAAATTGTCCAGGACCAAGGAAGTATGGAAGAGCTTGGGCGAACTTTTAAAATATGTGAGGGACGGAGACAACATTGTGGTCTGGAAACTAAATCGAATAAGCAGGAGCCTTTCACACTTGACCAAACTAATTAAGTGTAAGGATGTTGAAAACAAGGAAAGGCCATATAATTTATAAACTCCTTCTGATAGCCCCTATGGTCTCCAAAGTGATTTTCACCTTGTTTTCCAACCCGGCATAATCCCCATTGGCCAGTATCTCCTTGGATATGAGCTTGGAGCCCATGCCCACACAGGTCACTCCGGCATTGAACCAAGCTTCCAAATTTTCCCTTTCCGTGCTCACGCCCCCCGTGGGCATAATGCTCGTCCAGGGTTGCGGGCCCTTTATCGCCTTCACAAACCCGGGGCCATAGGTGGCCCCGGGAAAAAGCTTGATGATCTCGCACCCCAGTTCCTCCGCCCTATTGATTTCCGTCAATGATCCACAGCCCGGCGACCAAAGCACCTTGCGCCTATTGCAGACCTTGGCGATATCCTCCCTAAAGGATGGGGTGACAATAAAGTTCGCGCCCATTTGCATGAACAGAGAGGCCGCCGCTGCATCCGTAATGGACCCGACCCCCATGATCATCCCGGGAAGCTCCTTGATTGCATATTTATTGAGTTCCAAGAACACTTCAAAGGCAAAATCCCCCCTTGCCGTGAACTCCATCAACCTGGCGCCGCCCGCGTAACATGCTCTCAGTACCTTTTTCCCCACCTCAACGTCCGAATGATAAAACAAGGGCACCATCCCCGTTTCCTGCATCATTCCCACTACTTCCAATCTTGTATGTCCTGCCATATCCTTATATATCAAAAAGTCATGGAGCCTTATCATGGACCCCATGGGATTAAAAAACTAAACCAACCCGACCATCTATCGGGACACTCTACCGGAGGCATCGCCCCCCATTAATTTTTCCACTTCGTCCACCGTGGCCAGATTGGCATCCCCCTTTATGGTATGCTTTAAACATGAGGCGGCCACGGCAAAGTCCAAAGCGTTCTGGTCGTCCTCGGGATATTTAAGCAGCCCATAGATCAATCCCCCCATAAAGGAGTCCCCGCCACCGACACGGTCCACGATATGCGTAATCTGGTATTCCCTGGAGGTGTACATCGTCTCTCCATCGTAGAGCACGCCGGCCCATGTGTTGTGGGAGGCGGACAAGGAACCCCGTAAGGTGGTAATGACCTTTTTGGCCCTGGGGAACCTTTCCATCATCTGCTTGCATACCGAAAGAAAGGCTTCGGCCTTCACGTGTTCACCTTGCGTGGTGATGTCCAGCCCCTCCGGTTTGATTCCGAAGTGTTTTTCCGCGTCCTCCTCGTTCCCCAGTACGATGTCACAGTACGATGTCAACTCGGACATAACCCCCTCCCGCTTGGTATCGTCACAGTATTTCCAAAGCTTGGCACGATAGTTAAGATCGGTGGATATGGTAACGCCGTTATCACTTGCCACCTTTACGGCCTCCAGACAGGCATCCGCTGCGCCCTGTGATATGGCTGGGGTAATCCCCGTCCAGTGGAACCATTCCACATCCTTGAAGACACTGTCCCAATCGACCATCCCGGGGCCTATCTCGGCCATGGCCGAATGTGCCCGGTCGTAGACCACCTTGCTGCCCCGGCTCACGGCCCCGGTCTCCAAAAAATAGATGCCCAAGCGGTCCCCGCCATAAACGATCTTGTCGGTGCCCACTCCCCGCTTTCTCATTTCCATCAGAGCGCATTCCCCGATATCGTTCTTGGGCAATCGGGTCACAAAGTCAACGGGCACCCCATAGTTGGCCAATGAGACCGCCACATTGGACTCCCCCCCGCCATAGACCACATCAAAACTGTTGGCCTGCGAGAACCTCAGAAACCCCGGAGGGGCCAATCTCAACATAATCTCGCCGAACGTTACTACTTTTTTCATCTCTATCTTTCATTTTAAGGTTTACTTGTCGTTCCCGTTCACTTTCAAAAGGGAAGGACCGGCA
Source organism: Flagellimonas halotolerans (assembly GCF_035818535.1). Classification (NCBI taxonomy): domain Bacteria; kingdom Pseudomonadati; phylum Bacteroidota; class Flavobacteriia; order Flavobacteriales; family Flavobacteriaceae; genus Flagellimonas; species Flagellimonas halotolerans. The sequence continues at coordinate 256,593 of NZ_JAYKYV010000004.1, forward strand.
CGACATATGTCGTGCCCTTCCCGATTGACCAAGCTAATTCAAACGACCTATTATTTTTTTATCACCTTGAACGCTACATATCCCGGGTTTCTTCCACGGGCACGTTCTTGTGCCAGTACGAAGCCAGAATAGATCCTGTAATGTTCATCAACGGCCCGAAGACCGCTGGGGCCAGACCCATGGTGGCTATCTTGCCCAAGGTATTGGCGATACCGGAGGCCAAGCCCCCATTCTGCATGCCCACCTCTATGGAGATCGTCCTGGAATCGCGCTCGTTCATTCCTACCGTCCTGGCAAACCAATAGCCCAATGTATACCCAAAAACGTTGTGCACCAGTACCAGCAACAACAGCAATGCCCCTATGTCCAACAAACTGTCCCTGCCAGCAGCGGTGATCACTATAATAATCAGCCCTATGGCAAACATGGACACCAGAGGCATCACATTGTCCAGCCATTTGGTACGCCCGTGCAGCAAATGGTTGAACAACAGGCCCGCCCCTATGGGAAGGATGATCATCTTGGTTATACTCCACATCATAGAAAGCACATCGATATCAACGAACTGCCCCGCCAATAGCTTCATGAGCAAGGGCGTCACAAAAGGGGCCAACAGCGTCGCAATGGAGGTTATGGTAATGGAAAGTGCCAGGTTCGCCTTGGCCAGATACGCCATGACATTGGATGCCACGCCGCTTGGGGAGCAGCCGATCAGGATGATTCCCGCAGCGATCTCAGGGGCAAACCCGCTCAGATTGGCAAGGCCGTACCCCACTAGTGGCATTATAGCCAATTGTGCAACAACACCCACCAGGACCCCCTTCGGCGATTTGACCACCCCGGCAAAGTCCTTTACGCTCATCGAGGTCCCCATGCCGAACATGATGATCTGTATCAAGGGGATGATCAGGCCAGTCAGTTTAAATTCGCCGACCTGCACAAAGTACTGGGGCCAATATAATGAAAGGGAGACCCCCGCAAAGATCAGCACTGCGAACACATAGTCCCTCAACGATTTGTAACCGCTGAAGCCCAGGGCCAACAGTACAAAGAACAGTACTATGGGCATACCTGCACCGGACAGTTCGCCCATAAGGGCCATAGCACTAAAAATCAATAGCGACAAAACTGCAAGGCCCAAGCTTATCTTATATATTATCGGTTTTTTCAAAATGTTTTTTTTATGGTTAATTAATTTTTTGTGGCTTGTTTTTTAGAGCAAACGCTATATAATACCCTCCTGGTTTTTGCCCCCTTCCCCCACCGGCAGCGATAACCACATATTGTCTGTTGTCCGCTTCATAGGTGATGGGTGTGGCAAAGCCACCGGCGGGCAATTGGTATTCCCAGACCACCTTCCCTGTCCTTTTATCGAATGCCCTGATTTTCTCATCCTTTGTTCCTGCAATAAAAACGAGCCCACTGGCGGTTACTATGGGGCCTCCATAGCTTTCCGTTCCGGTTATCGGAATGCCCTGCTCCGTCAACTCAGGGTACTCTCCCAAAGGAACCCTCCAAAGGTACTCCCCGGTATTCAGGTCAATGGCATTCAGTGTTCCCCATGGTGGTTTGATTCCGGGGTAACCGTTTTGATCCTTTAGTTTTTTCCAAACTTTTGGAACATAACGTGGTTCATAGCCAAAGGCAGGCTCTTCTATATTTTCTTCCGCTTCGCTTGTATTGGGGACATTTGCCGTCCCGGGATGCATTCCCATAGGCAAATCCAATAGAAAAGCTGTAACGGCTTTTCTATTTTTTTTGGAAATGTGGCGAAAGGCCGGCATACGACCCATACCGGATTCAAGAATAGATTCAATGTCCTGTGAAGCCAACCTATCCCCAATGTTGACCAAACTTGGAAACTCTGCGGTCCCTTTTTTATCGCTTCCGTGGCACATGGCACAATTTATCCTATAGATATCGGCACCGGTCCGTACACTTTGCATTTCATTGTCCCTGGACTCCACATCCTCCATTTCCAATATCCAAGGATCGTTATTGGAGTTTTGATAGAGGATCCCTTCCAGGTCCGTTGCATTCCCTCCCCATTCCGCTCCACCACTATATCCGAACATCAGCGTACCGCTTTCACTGGGCAAACTGAACTTATGCCCGATTTGATATTTATCGACTATCCCTTTAACGTACGCACGGGATTCCGGTGATAGGTCGGTTATCATATCTTCCCTGAAAAATTGATGTGACAATGGTTCTGGTTTTATCGGAAAAATTTGGGAAGGGTACGGTTGTTCTCCCGGAAGACCATCCAAAATAGGGACTTTTCGCTCTTCGATTGGAAAAACGGACGTGCCATTTTCCCTGTCCAAAACGTAAACCAACCCATCTTTTCCAGCCTGTACCACGACATCCCTCTTTTCCCCTTCCACAGTGATGGTGGTAAGGTTTGGCGCGCATGGGAGATCTCTGTCCCAAAGGTCGTGCCGTACGGTCTGAAAATACCATTCCAGTTTGCCCGTTTTTGCATCCAAGGCCACCACACTGTTGGCGAACAGGTTTTTTCCCTTACGATTGCCACCATAAAAATCCGAGGATGGCGATCCGGTACCGAAAAATACCATGCCCCTTTCCACATCCAAGGACATGCCGCCCCAACTATTTACGCCTCCATGCTCTTTATATGCATCTTTGGGCCAAGTATCATATCCTTCCTCGCCCGGATGGGGTATGGTATGGAAAACCCATTTTAACTTTCCCGTCACCACATCGAATGCACGAATATTGCCCGGTGCCGCATCCCCTTTCTCGGAAACACTGGAACCAATGATGAATATATCCTTGTAAATTATTCCGGGGCTCGTCGCATTTATACTGACCTTGCCCATATCCAAATCCAAACCATCGTCCAGGCCCTCATGCAAATCCACTCTGCCGTCCTCTCCAAAACTAGGGATTGCATTGCCTGTTTTTGCATTGATCGCATATAGGTAGGTACCCGATGTGTAAATAATCCTACAATCAATGCCCTTTTGCCAATAGGTGACGCCCCTACCTGCACTAATATTGTATTTTCGGGAATCCCGAACCGGTTTAAACCTCCATAGCTCCTCTCCTGTTGTCGCCCTAAGTGCAAACAGTTGCAGTTCCGGCGTTGTACCGTAGAGAATGCCATCCTTCACTATGGGCTGGCATTGTATGGACCTAGGTCTGGACGCTTCAGCTCCCTCGACTTGGTCTCTGGCATCATAAGTCCAGGCTATTTCCAAATCGCCCACATTTTCCATGGTTATCTGTGTCAATGGGGAATATCTTTTTGACGCTCTACTCCCTCCATATACAGGCCAATCTTTTCCTGTCTCTAATGTAGGAGTGAAGCTGTCTAGATACTTTTTGTTGTCATCGACACATCCTCCGACCAATATTGGGACTGTGGCAACGAAAAGGATCAACACCAAAGTTGGTACACTTTGTTCTCCTTTTACAAGGATTCCGGTTTCCTTCATATATTCCCGTGATGATTAAATATCATGATCATAGTTTATATGCTTGACGGGCAAGAAGCGCTACACGCCCGTTGTCATCCAACTTGAAAACCATTACAACTCCTATATGTACCTGGGCCGAAACCCCATTGTTCATGGCATCGGCAGAGAGAACATGCCTCACAATGGCAACATTGCCCGATACATTAACTCTTTGGTCTTTATTTGAAATGGATAAGAATTGGAAAGGTCCGTTTACCACATCATCAATAAATTCTTCCTTATCCTGTATGTTTCCGCTGGAATGTCCATAGGTCAAATCTTGGGATGCTATTGCCGACAAAACCTCAGCATCCCTTTCCATTATAGCGTTATCGAACCGTTCCAGTGCACTCAAGACTATGTCCTTATTGAGCTCGCCCTCTGTCCCAGGGGCCGTACATGAACTAAGGACAATACCTGCCAAAAGGAACAATAGGGTCAAAAACAGCTGCTTCATTTATAAAAAATTAATAGTTGTTTTTCTTTAAATGAGCGTTCAATTCCTTCCTGGTCATAGGTAGTTTGCTGTCTGGATAATTCTTTAGCCAATTCAAGAAATCCGATTTGATCTCGGAGGTCCATTTGGTATCAATCTGCCCTGCGGTATATGTTTTCTCCCGTAATCTTTGAAAACCGAATTCATCCCTCAAAGCCACTACTTCTGAAGAGATCACCAACTCGGCCACATGGTGGGACGGTATAAAGATGGTCCCGTGCCTATTGGCCAAAACCACATCCCCTGGCAGTACGGTGGCCCTTCCGATCCGAATGGGGGCATTGATCGAGGTCAGCATTTGTTCTTGCAGATACGAGGGATCCTCGTCACGGTACCATCCATTGAACCCTTCGATCTCTAACAATCCACCCAAATCCCTGACACCTCCGTCGAAAACCACCCCATTTTGGGAATTGGCGTATATGGCGTTCCCTAAATTGGAACCGATCAATGTTCCGTCAATGATCCTTCCGTAACCGTCCGCCACATACACATCTCCCTTGACCAACATTTCAATGGGCCAGGAATTGCTTCCTCCTATGGTATCCCTTTTTTCTTTGGCACCCTGTAACTTCACGTATTGGTTTAGGTCTGGCCTAAGTGGCATATATTGCGCCGTTACAACGCGACCGGTCATCACCCCTTCGGGATGAATGATCTTCCATCCGCCTTCATACTGGTTGTTATATCCTTTGCCTCTCAGATAGCCCCAGGCCTCTTCGATCCTTATTTTTTTCAATCGCTCCAATAGTGCATCGGAAACCCTAGGCCTACCGTCCTTAAAGCGCTCCCCTTCCCATTCTTTTGTAAGTGCCTTTATATATTCTGGCGATGAACCGACCTTTTGGGCGTTCATGCCCCATTGGCCGATCAAACAAACAAGCAACACTAAAAATATTCTAGATTTTTTCATTTTTTAAAAATTCCGTATTGATTCAACAAATATTCAATGGAAGCCCATGATGATATAAAACCTATCACGGGCTTGCCTAACTAAACAATTCAACTACAAATACTAACTATAAGTCCTATCATGGGATCTCAGTTCATCCCATTCCTTTGTCGATTTAAAGAAGCTCTTATCGCTTGGGTGCAAGTGGTCTTTGACCACTTCCTCATTCAACTCAATCCCCAATCCAGGTGCCGTAAGGGGTACGGTCGCAAAACCTTTATCGATCATCTTAAAGCCTCCGACTGTTGTTACCAAGTCTTCCCACCAAGGCACATCCACTGAGTGGTGCTCCAAGGCCAAGAAATTTTGTGTTGCAGCCGCACAATGCACATTGGCCATAAAGGATACGGGAGTACCGGCTTGGTGCATGGCCATGCCTATTCCAAATTCCTCTGCATAATCGCCTATCCGCTTGGTTTCCAGCAATCCCCCGGAAGAAGCCAGGTCCGGATGTACGATATCCACTGACCTGTTATGTATGATGGGCTTGAAGTTTTCCAAGAAATGGATATCCTCTCCCGTTGTGGTCGGTGTTTCCAATGCTTCGGAAATAGTTCTCCACTGTTCGGTATACTGCCATGGCACCATATCTTCCAACCATGCCAACCTATATTTGTCCAATGCTTTTCCCAGTCGGATTCCATTGTTCATGTCAAAGTGTCCATAGTGATCGGTGGATATTGGAATTTCCCAACCTACCATTTCCCTTACATCTGCAACACGCTGGGCCAACATATCGAGTCCTTTCTCGGTAATCTGGATCTGTGTGAAAGGATGCTCGGTGTTCCCATAGGACATATAGTTCCTTCGGTCCCCCCATTGTGCCAAACGTCCTTCCTTGTTTCTCCAGAACTTATCGTTTACCAAGGTTCCCGAATTTGGGGGCAAGGAAGAAATGGCCACATCCATCTTTAACCAAGTGTAACCTTGGTCATTCATTCTATAGTCAATGAGTTTTTTCTGCTCGGCCGCCGTATCGGCTTGGGGCGTATCGGCATACAACCTCACCCTATCCCTATATCTTCCTCCCAACAATTGCCATGCGGGCACATTATATGCTTTTCCACAAAGGTCCCATAAGGCCATTTCCACGGCACAAACACCACCGGCCTGCCTAGCAGGCCCTCCGAATTGCTTTATGCTCTTGAATATTTTTTCAACATTGCAAGGATTCTTCCCCAATATTCTACTCTTAAGGAACAATGCGTAGCGAACATCGGCGGCATCCCTTACCTCTCCCAATCCATAAATACCTTGGTTGGTCTCTATTTTTATGATGGCGGTACCTCCCATTACATTGGTCAGAACATATCGCATATCGGTAATCTTTAGCTCAGAGGGAGCAGAGGCCCTGTTCACTTTTGATGTCGTCTGGGCCACGGTATCCTCAATGCCAAGCCCCATCATTCCTGTCATCGCAATCCCTCCAAGAGCGGTTTTCTTCAAAAAATCCCGTCTGGCATCCGGTGTTTTTGGATTATTGATTTCGGCCTCCCTGGCCGATTTATAGGCACTTTCCTCCTTTTTATTTTTGGCTATGATTTCTTTTAATACTGATTTCATTTTTTATGGATTTGATTTGTTTGATTAATTTACTCTCGGTCCCACCACACACGGGTGTCTAGATTATCAGGCCCCATTCTGGATATGGCCTCGTTCAGATTCTCCCCATTTACTGCTATTTCCGCATTTGGATATGTCAATCTTCTGATAAAGTCACCGGTTATATCCTGTCCCGGATATGAATTCGGGGACAGGTTGGGATACCCTGATCTTCTAAAATTGGCAAATGCCTCCGGTCCATTTAAAAAGGAGGAAACCCAGTACTGGGTATTGATCAACTCTAGGTTATTGCTCCCATCCAAAGGGTTCGCAGCTATGTAGGCATCGACATCCGAGGCTTCTATTGTGGCATCACTGCCATAAGAGGCCATCTGTTCCATATGGGCCCTCATACCTTCTTCATAAAAAGTCCCGGCATCACCTGTGATCCAACCTCTTTCGGCAGCTTCGGCCAACAATAATTGCGTTTGTGAATGGGTCAATAAAAATACCGGGGAGCTGATTGTAACGATTCTGTCCCTATCCACTTGACTGAATGCATAAAAGCTCTCCAGTCCCATATCCGAGACGACTTGCTCGATGCTCACATTATCATACCCAATGGGCATTCCTATTTGATCTTCAGCATTGGTGGACGCATTGTCCTCGGTCTGTTCCGCACCTGAAGCGGCACCAATATATCTAACTGCAATGGATTCCAATCTCGGGTCGTTATGTGAGGCCAAATAATCCACAAAGTACTCCGTTAAATAAAAATTATTGGCCTCGGAACCGTTGAGATACCCCCCTATGGGGCTTGTAAAGTTATTATCGTGCCTAACCACAAAATTATCTTCATTGGACTCCAGCACACCTCCATCATAGGCGTACTGAACGGTTTCTTGGGCCAATTGTGGGTTCACTTTCACCATTCTCATTCCGATACGAAGGAGGAGTGAATTCCCTAATTTCCTCCATTGGTCCAAATTACCTGCATATAGTACCTCACCGCCTTCATCGGTCGCTGATGCTGTAAAACCTTCAACGGCTCCTTTCAATTGCTCGATCAAGTCTAGGTATATGTCCTCCTGTGCATCATATTTTGGCAAAACAATTTGATCCGAATACCCCTTTCCTGCTTCAGAATAAGGGATATCCCCATAGGTATCCGTCAATACCATAAAGGCATAGGACTGGACAATCTTGGCCATATTCAAAAGGTTGCTTCGTTCCGGCCTATCCGATAATTGGTCGATCAGGTCCCCTGTATGCTTTATAACGGACTCGTAGTAGTCGTTCCATTGCATTTCGGTTGCCCCGCGGTTGTCCTGGTTATAGTTTGCCCCGCTCAAAATACCAGAATTCGGGGTTATCAATTGTTGCACTATCCCCATATCGTAAACTACCTGTCCGTTGGAGAACGATAATCCGATAATGGCGTTGTTCAACAAAAATGTTGGGTCTATACTCTCACTGGTAGGATCCACTGTATTGGTGTTTATCTCATCAAAGTCTTGTTCACACCCAATAAAGAGGAAAACCACCATCATTAATGCTATAATTTTCTTATTGCTTTTCATAATTCTTCTCTTAAAATTTTAGGTTTAGATTGAAGCCCATGCTCCTAGTGGTGGGCACACCAGTTGATTCCAACCCGGAAACATTGTCCGAACTATAGCTGAACGAATCCGGGTCTATGTTATCAACCCATTTTTTGATCAGAAATACATTGTTGGCCACCAAACTCAATGTGGCTCCTTTCAATACCGAATCATCGGGGATAAACTTTCTAAAATTGTACCCGAGGGTAATTTGTCTCAGTTTCCAATACCCTCCATCGTAAATAATGGGTTCAATAATTTGTGATGACCTTACTACTTCCCAATACCTTTGGGATTCCGTGGCCACTGTATTAGGTTCTCCCTGCAGGTTAACACCGTCGCCCACCACACCGGTTTCACGTCCGGGAAGTGTCATTTTGTGCAACCCGTGCCTTACTGCATTAAAGTTCGTACCTGAAATTATCTTGTTGCCCAACTTAAAATCAATTAAGAATGAAAAATTGAAGTCTTTATACCTAAAGGCATTGGTGATTCCACCGACCCATTTTGGCAGAGCACTTCCAAAGTATTGGATTTCATCAGTTCTAAGTGCCCTTCCATCATCGCCAAAAACTTGTCGGCCTTGTTCATCCCTCATAAATCCAAAACCGGCCAATTGACCTATTTCTTTGCCGGTTACTTGATATAGGAACCCATTGAAAATATGATTACCGACCAATATGGACTCTCCTGGTGTATCGGTCAACAAGCTGATTACCTTTGTTTTGTTGTAAGAGGCGTTCAAGTTAAGGTCCCATCTAAAGTCCTTGTTCTTTATCGGGACAATATTGAGCATGGCCTCTACACCATCGCTCCTACTCTCGCCGCTATTGATCAAAGTGCTCACAAAACCTGATGTATTGGAGATTTGTGCCGGTACAATCTGATCTATCGTGGTCTTACGATATACTGCCATGTCCAGTCCCAACCGGTTATCAAAAAATCTAACGTCCAGACCAAATTCCATCTCCTTGGTCCGCATAGGTCGCAGATCGGGATTGGGCAAAGTGCTGGTATTTGCGCCTGCCACTGGTTGCGCATTCCCATCCATATTGGGAAAGAAATTAGAGTCAATATCGTAGAACAATGCATCGGAGTAAGGGGGCACATCCGTATCGCTCCCCACTTCTGCATAAGCCACTCGAAGTTTGGCGAAAGTGAGCCAATCTGGTTGTTCTTCGAATACATTGGATACAATATAGCTTGCGGATAGGGATGGATAAAGTATGCTCCTATTCGCTGGAGCGAGAGTGGAAAACCAATCATTCCTCAATGTTGCACTCAGGAAATAGGTATCTTTATACGATAGGTCCAGCGCACCGTACAAAGAATTTACTGCGCGTTCCGATAAACTATAAACAGGGTCTTTGATACGACCATTCTGAACGGTATAAAGGTCTCGTATCACAAAATCCGATACATCTACCCTGTTCAGATCCAAGGTACGCTTCATCTTGTTGCCCCCCATATTCAGACCTACTGAAAAATTTTCAGAAATATCTTTATTTATGGAAATCAGGAAATCTATATTGGTCTCCCTAAACCTTCTAGACTCTTGCGTAAAGGTCCCGTTCACGAAACCATCCGGAGCTGGCCCTCTTGAAGCCTGTCCCGTTGGGAAACCGTTATATTCCTGGAACCGGGACCAATAATCTTGGCCTCCCCGGATTTGGGCGCTCAACCAGGGTAATACATCATATTTTAGGGATATATTTCCAAAAACTCGGTCTCTTTTTATAGTATTGAACTGCTCTGAGAGTGTAAAGTATGGATTTGTCCTGTTCCTAAACCTTGAATAGACATATTCATTGCCATTCTCATCAAACTTATTGGCATCCAAGACGTCCAAAGGCATGGAATTGGCCATATTGAACAGTGATACGGGAATCGTATTGTCCTGTTGCCCCACATTCGGTGGATTGGTATTCCTTTCATTGGAGTAGTTCACGTGGGCCTCAAAGCTCAATTTATCGGATAGATCATAGGTAGTGCCCAAGTTGATCGTACTCCTATCAAATTCATTGTTGGGAGTAATACCCTCGCTGTTCAGGTCTGATAAAGAAACATTAAACCCTCCTTTTTCATTCCCGCCCGCAAAAGAAACCGAATGGGTAACATCCAAACCATTCCTGTAGAACTTTTTGACCCTATCGCGTACAGGTACATATGGCACCTCGATTCCATCAAAGAGCACTTGTGTCATTTCTGGTTCAAAACGTTCACCGAAGGACCATTGTCCTGATGTTGGATTGGCAGATGTAGGCCTGATTCCATTTTCACCCTGGCCATATTCGTATTGATAGTCGGTGAAATCCAGAGGGGTATGATTCGTTACGTTCACGTTGTAGGTAATTCCAAGTCCATCGCCATAGCCACGGCTCTTGGTCGTTATCATGATCACACCATCTTTGGCCCTGGAACCATAAAGTGCAGCCCCTGTGGCTCCTTTCAATATGGTCATACTTTCAATATCATCTGGATTGATACTGGAAAATCCATCTCCTCCATCAGAAAAAACACCTCCGCTATTGGTTCCAACTTCATTGCTGGCACTTCCAGGGCTGGTACCAAAGCTTGTATTGTCAATAGGCACACCGTTTACCACTATTAAGGGATTATTGGTTCCGGAAATCGACGACTGTCCACGAATCCTAACTTTTGATGAACCCCCAGGTCCAGTGCTCAAGGAAGAAATATTGACACCGGCCACTTTACCTTGTAAGGTGTTCATGAAATTGCTCGACCTGTTGACATTTACCTCTTCTGCATCCACTTGGGCTACGGAGTATCCCAGTTTTTTTGTCTCTTGTTTGATTCCCAAAGCAGTAACTACTACCTCATTAAGGTTTTGGGTATCTTCCTGTAGTGTTATGTTGAGTTGTCTTGCCCCATCCACAGGAATTTCTTGTCTTGCAAAACCTATGGAGCTCACAATCAATATTGGGTTCGTTCCTCTAACGGTTATCTCATATACACCATCGAAATCGGCCGCAACACCATTGGTCGTGCCCTTCTCGATAACTGAGGCTCCCGGAATTGGAACTCCGTTCGAATCTGTTATAGTACCGGTGATTGTAGCTTGTGGAATTACCCTGAGGGTATTCGCAAGTCCATTTGGCGCACCTTGCATGCCCTTTGGCCTAGGCTTTAACACAATTTGTTTCTTATTGAACAAGTAAGTAATGCTGGTGCCTTTGAACAGCTCATCTAAAATGGCCGTAATCGACAATTGCTCTGCCTTAATGGAAACCCTTCTCTTGGTGTCTATTTTTTTATTGTCGTAAAAAAATTTGAATTCTGTTGCAGATTCAATTTCCTCGAACACTTGCTCGATCGCTACATTTTCCATTACCAATGTAAGTTTGGCTTTCTGGGAGTAGGAGTTTGCATGTGTCGAAAAAAAGGAAACTATCAAAAAAAAGACGGTTAGTTTCACGGTCAGCGACAGGTTGATTGGTAGACAAGGCACAGTGTCCTTGATATTATTTTTCATACCTTTGTAATGTTTTTAGTTAACTTAATTTTTAAGTTGATGAACTCTATCGGGAATATGTTGCAGCATTTCCCGATTTTTTTATGTGCATTTATTTCATAGGCTTAATTGTTTTTTGAGGTTGTTTTGATATGGTTATTTGATTTTCCTTTATTTCGTATTCAAACTTTGTTTCTGACGCAAATGTGCTCAAGACCTCATCAATGGTCTCTACATCAAATGTTGCCGTGAACAAGCGCTCATTTAGATTATCATTTTGATTGGAGATACTAACGTTGTAATGTCGTTCCAGCCTTTTGATGATATCCCTAAACCTCATTCCCTTAAACACCAGTTTTCCATCCATCCAACTGGTATAGATGTCCGTATCCACTTTTTTGGTACTGGCAGCTACCATTTTTTTGTCCCAATAGGCAATATGCCCAGGTTGAAGAATCAATGAGTCCCCTTTTTTTATTTCAGATGGATTGGGATTAAGCCTCACCGAGCCTTCAACCAAAACGGTATTAATACTATCTTCTTCTGGATAGGCATAGACATTGAACTTTGTTCCCAAAACTTCTACATCCATATTGGCACTCGTAACCACAAATGGATGTTTTTTATCCTTTGATACCTCAAAAAAAGCTTCACCCTCCAAAAAGACCTGTCTTTTCTTTCCAGGTAAAAATGTAACAGGGTAACGCAGGGATGACCCTGAATTTAAATAGATGTGGGTGCTGTCGGATAAAACAACGTCAAAACGCTCTCCATTGGAAACCCATAATGTATTGTATATCAATTCATCCTTTGGATTTTCCCCTAAGTAACTTAACTGATGTCCCTCTTTCTCTCCAAATTTGTTCCCTGCCTTATCTACCAATTCTTGCTTGCCTGTTGGCGAAAGCGCTATCTCCTCACCACTATCAAGAACTATTACAACACCATCTTTATCAGTTATTGGAACCTCTGTAATTTCGTTTAGATCATTGTTTCCCCCCCAATAAAAATATCCAGCTATCAAAGCAATTATAAGAATGGCCGCATATTTATAGGTGGATTTGACTATATGAATCACTCTGTTCCTCTTTGTAGAAGTAAATTTTTCGCGAATATTGTTCCATGCACTATCTGCGTCCAGTTGATTCAATTTTGAAATATCTCCGCCCTTCTTATAATAATTCCGGATGCTTTGAAATACAAATTCGTTTTCCTCTGAAGCCGATAACCATTGATTAAATTCCAAGTTTTCGTTTGGGCCAAGTTTAGATGTAAGTTTTTTATAAATAAGTCGTGCGACTTCCATAGGCTTTAAACATTGTGCGATGGCACGTTTACCTATATAATTATCATTTTACAAAAACGGGTAGTGATTTTTTGTTGAAATTTTATTTTTTAACAAAAAAAATGTAGACAATGACAACTATTAAGTTGAACAAATAGGTATCCTTAAGGGTTGTCCTAAGAATTTTATAGGCCTTTTTTAAGTGATATTTAACCGTATTAATGGATATTCCCATAATATCCGCTGTATACTTATACTGCAGACCTTCTATCACACAGAGCTCAAAGACCTTTTTACTTTGATCAGGCAATACATTTAGGGCATTTTGAACTTTAGCTTTATTCTCTTGTTCAATTAATTCTTGCTCGTAAGAATAATCTATCAAGGGAGGGGTTTCATCTAGCTTCCTTATTTTCTGTTTTGTTTTGATTCTCTGTAAACTGGCATTTTTAACAGCCACCTTAATATAAGAAGAGGGATTGGCAATACCCTCAAGTTTATTCCCTGATATAATTTTAACCAATACATCCTGGACCACATCTTGAGCTTCATCCATGTTATGGAGAAATGCAAAAGAATGCACGCACCACTCTTGATAATTTTCCTTGAATAAACTTCTTATCTTATTTTCGGTTGGGGAGTCCATTTTCTATAATTAAACATCAAAGTTTCCGATGCACCCTTATTCAATAGAATATAATATTTGGGTTAAAATTTTATTAAATTATCTTTAAATATATTCATTTATTTTAAGTTTAATAAAATTTGCCGTTTTACTAACATATTTACTTTTAAACATGTGAGATAAGATGTTCTCTGAAAACTAGTTTTTTGTAGCATAAATGTTATTTGTATTTAACCCGCAGTGCATTTTAAACAATACTGATTTTAATATTGTTGATGCTCCTTTAAAATATAAAATGATTGACATACCGTACCATTGTCAATTCCGTCACTTTTGCCAAGACCTTGGTCTTAAACCCTTCAAATGTCTTGGCACAATTTCTTCGTATTAAGAAATGGTCGCAGAGCTATGAGAACAGAGTTTCTATCCGCTTCCTTGATTTTCTGAAGGTGTATGGTGTTCCCTGAACTCTTTTTGGTTGCGTCTCATGGGCGTGATGATACATAATTGGGACAGGAATCAGCAAGAACAGTTGTCCTTTACCGGCGGACATTTTACCGAACCGTAGCTACAGTACACACAGCAGTCGCCCTGCTTCGGCTTTGATACGGTCTTTCAGTTTTTACATTCGTAAAAGAACTGGCAGGCCCCGATCGGCATTTCCTCTTCTTTCTGGTGTCCACAATTGGGGCAGGTGATGGTCGATTGTAGGATAACATCCATTACTCTTCTTCTTTGCCGGTCACGGTATATCCGGTCGCATTGATGGCCTTTTCGATTTCATCAATATCGGTCTTTGAAGTGTTAAATTCGACCTTGGTGTTCCCTTTTTCGTAGGATGCGGTCGATGAGATAATCCCAGGAAGTTTGTTCATCTCATGGTCCATATGTGCCTCACAGCCTGCACAGGTCATACCATCTATGGAAAACTCAACAGTTTGAATATTCGATCTGTCCACCACAATTATTTGTTTTTCAACCTTCGGATAGAAAATACGGGCATATAGGGGAAAGGCAAGCATCAGACCTGCAAAAACCGTTATCAATCCCAAAAATGCTTTGCTTTGGACAAATTTGGGCTTGTCTTCCGTTTCGCAATTGCAATCAATTTCCTTTTTGGGCCTTAGCTTCCGGTACCAGGCAAACCCAAGGGCCAAAACGGTCAGTCCAACAAAATAGGGGTCAATCTCAAAAGTTGTGTGTAAATTGAATTTATAGTTTGAACTTTGTTTTAAAAACTGACTGTATTGGATCCATACATTGACCTACTGAAGGTTCTCCTTCCCGAACTATTGATTACCCATTTCGATATTGCCAAGCA